>JAYRNS010000740.1:0-5559 GCA_041912075.1 Anaerolineae bacterium | reverse complement strand
TCGTGATATCCCAGGCAGATGATGACACTGCCTGGGAAGAACCGATCTTTGTTGAGCGAAGCACACCAGCCTCGTTGATCCTGCCAGGCGAATTGGCAGCGCGCGCAACGTTCCTGGCGCAACTGCATCGATCCAATGAATTCCTCGATGATCGCGGAATCGTTCAGCAGCAGCAAGTAGAGGTATCCCAGCGATATGCACACCAACCACGGCTACGTCAATGTGAATGGCACCCGCCTCTACTACGAGATCGCCGGTGCCGGCCAGGCCGTCGTCCTGCTTCACGGCTTCACCCTCGACACGCGCATGTGGGACGACCAGTTTCTGTCGTTGGCGCAGCACTTTCGGGTCGTTCGTTACGACCTGCGCGGGTTTGGCAAATCAGACGTGCCCACCGGCGAACCGTATTCGCACGTTGAGGACCTGCGTGCTCTGCTCGATCATCTGGCTGTCCCGCAGGCGCACCTGGTTGGCCTTTCCAAAGGCGGCGCGATCGCGATCGATTTTGCACTCATCTATCCGCAGCATACGGCGGCCCTGGTGCTCATCGACACTGTCCTGGGTGGTTTTTCCTGGTCAGCCGCCGGGTCGGCGCGCGATGCGCTGGTCTGGCAGCGGGCGAGTGAGGCCGGCATCGCAGCCGCCAAAGCATCGTGGCTCGCCCATCCACTGTTTGTGCCGGCACATCGCCAACCCGCTGTGGCAGCCCGCCTGGCGCAGATCGTCGCCGACTACTCCGGCTGGCACTTCGTCAATGCCAATCCTGAACAGGGGTTGACCCCGCCGGCCGCACAGCGCCTCGCGGAGTTAACGATGCCGGTGCTGGCCATTGCGGGCGAGGAAGACACACCCGACTTCCGGCAGATCACCGAGCTGATCGGCCAGCGCCTGCCCCAGGCGCAGCAGTTCGTCGTGCCCGGCGTTGGGCACATGGCCAATATGGAGGCCCCCGAAGAAGTCACGGCGGCGGTGTTGACGTTTTTTCAGACCAATACTGCGGTTTGACGAAAGGAGAGCCATGAACGCTGAATCGACCACCCCTCAGACCATCGACGAGTACATTGCTGGCTTCCCAGCGGACGTGCAGCAGCTGCTGGAACAGATCCGCGCCACTATCAGACAGGCGGCGCCCGACGCGCAAGAGGCCATCAAGTATCAAATCCCCACATTTGTCTTGCACGGGAACCTCGTCTCTTTTGCCGGCTACACAAACCACATCGGGTTCTACCCGGTGCCCACCGGTATGGAAGCCTTCAAGGACGAACTTGCGCCCTATGCCGCTGGTAAGGGAACGGCCCGCTTTCCCCTGAACCAGCCGATTCCCTTCGATCTGATCAGCCGCATCACAGCGTTCCGGGTGCAGGAAAACCTGGCCAAAGCAGCGGCCAAACGAAAGAAGAAGTAGGCGGCTCGTGACGGATGCCCAGATCGACGCCAGGTTCATCGTCGAAGTCCGCCACGTCAGAGAAGTCAGCCTGGCCGGGCTGGCCGATTTGGACGATTGGCAGAAACGCCTCCAGCCGCAGGCCCTGTTTCCGTTTGCGACCGATGACAGGGTCGAGGTACTCATCACGGCGGCCGTACTCCGCTGGATGGGCCGGCGCACCACCGAGCTCACGATTAGCCTGCCAGTCATGGAACAGCCCGGTGCATCTGTGCCGGATGGCATGCTCCTGATGCAGGCTTTCAACTCGTCGCGCCTGTTCGCCTGGATCGAACGCACCTTTTTCTCCACGCCGTACGACCTCGGCCACATCCAGCTCGACGATCGCGTGCCGGCCAGGATCAGCCTGTCCGATCAAAGCGGTACAATGATCGACCTGCGGCAGGCGCCCGGCGCCGTGCTACAGCACAGCCAGGATGAGGACTGGCAGGATCGCATTTACATACCGCGCCGAGGAAACGATCGACATGAGACAGGTAAGTACTTCGTGGCCCGACTTGCTGGCTTCACCGAGGTCTATGCCGCGGACGCAACCACGGTCGCACTGGTCCCGCGATCGCAGTGGCCCGCGCTGCAGTGGTTGCTCGATTCCAATTGGACGCCCACGGCCTGGCGCATTCGACACGACGCCGTACACGCCCGCTCGCGCACCTTCACTCAGTCCTGAAAATGCGCCATCCTCGACACACGCAAGATAGAGAGGACCCACATACGAATGCCAGCATCTGAATCTGCCATGAACTTGCCGATACTGCTGTTCGACCACCCGGACGCGTGGGAAGCGTGGCTGGCCGAACACGCTGATTCTGCACCCGGCGTGTGGCTGCGGCTGGCCAAAAAAGCGGCCCCGCTGCAGTCGATCTCTTATCAAGACGCCGTCGAAGTGGGGTTGTGTTACGGCTGGATCGATGGCCAGTCGAAAGGCTACGACGAAATCTCCTGGCTGCAGAGATTCACCCCGCGGCGGCCACAGAGCGTCTGGTCGCAGATCAATCGTGCCAGAGCGTTGGAGCTGATCGAACAGGGCCGTATGCAGCCCGCCGGCCTGGCGGCTATCGAACGGGCCAAAGCGAATGGACGTTGGGACGCCGCCTATGACTCGCCACGGATGGCCGCACCACCGGAGGATTTTCGAAAAGCCCTCGATGAAAGTCCTGCCGCCAAAACCTTCTTCGAGACGTTGAATAGCCAGAACCGCTACGCTATCTTGTACCGAATTCAAACGGCCAAAAAGGCCGAAACACGCCAGAAACGAATCACGCAGTTCGTACAGATGCTCGAGAAACAGGAGACGATCTACCCGTGAGCGTCACATGTCCGGTGTGTCTCTTGCGGGCAAAACGTGCTTACGGCTGACGCGGCAGCGCGGCAACCAGCTGCCCCTTGACCTTCGCCTGCCCCGCCTGGTCGACCGCTTCCATGTCGACGCGCACGCGCCCTTCACCCGCTTCCTCGTATTTGTCCATCACGGTGCCGCGACAGGTGATGGCATCCCCTGGCCGGCTGATGGCAGTGAAGCGCACGGTGAACTTGCGTACCTGGCGCAGTTCTACCCAATTCGTAACCAACTGCCCCAGGAACCCCGCAATCAGCATGCCGTGGGCAATCACCCCGTTGTTGCCGGCCGCCATGCCCGCCTCTTCGACGGTGTGAATGGGGTTGAAATCACCCGATGCACCGGAATAACGCACGAACTGAATTTGCGTGAGGGGATCTTTCACCAGCTCGGGCAGGGCATCCCCCACCTGTACGTCCTCGAAAAATGGAGCCATGATTGTCCCCTCCCTCAACGCCGCAGAACCATGGTGGCCCGCGCAATCGCGACGACGTTGCCGTCCTGGTTGCGGTACGTCGCCTGGGTCTTGACAAAATCCATGATGCCCGAACGTCCCTCTTTGGTCTCGATGCCGACGATCTCAAGCTGACCGGTGATGTCGTCGCCGGCCTGGAGGACGTCGAAGTACTCGTACTCCTCCTCGCCGTGCAGCAGACGCATGATGTTGCCGCCCATCGCTTCCAGGATGCCGCGCGTCTCCGTGCCACCCCAGAACCGGAAGAGGGTGGGAAAGGTTACCGGTGCCACCAGGTCGCGATAGCCGGCCGCGCGCGCCGCCGCGACGTCATGAAACAGCGGGTTACCGTCACCCAACGCCAGCGCCAGCTCGCGAATCTTGCTGCGGTCGACCTGGTAATGAATGGGTGGCAATTCCTTGCCAATATAGCTGGTATCGAGCATGAACCGCCTCCTCGGTGTGGAAATCATGTGAGTGAACGGCATCCGGTGACCACCTGGACGCCGAATTCTGCCTTCATGATAGCACAGGTTGCATCGTTTCTGCAACGTCACGACGCGTCGCGGCATGAACCACAAAGAACGCATAGAGCACACAGAAAAAAACACAAATTCCGTGTGCTCTATGCGTTCTCTGCGGTTAATCGGTGCCCGCTCAACTCAGCGGCAGCTCTGCATACAGCCGCTCTCCCCCGGCGATGGGCGTCACGGTGAAACCCAATTTGCGGCAGATGGTTTCGGTCAGGAAGTTGTCCGAGGCCATTTCGGCACTGATGTGCTCCAGGCCCTCATCCTGCCCGATCTGGATCAGGCGTTTGAGCAGCTCGGTGCCCAGGCCCATTCCCTGATAGCGGTCACTCACCAGCAGGGTGAAACGCGCATCGTTGCTGCCAACGATTTTGCTCAGGCGGGCGACGGCGAAAATGGCTCGCCCGCTGCCATCTGGATCGTCCCCCTTGGCGACGAGCGCGATCTCGCGGTTGTAATCGTTGTAGGCGACACGTGACAGCCGTTCGTGCGCCACTCGTTCGGTCAAAGCCACCGGACCCATAAAACGCATCGCCACCGTGCGATCCGACAGTGTCTCGTGGAACTTGACCAGCTGCAGCTCGTCCTCTGGCCGGATGGGGCGAATGATCACCTCGACGCCTGTCTTCGTCACCCAGGTCGAGACGTACTGCTGCGGATAGGGTCGAACGGCCAGCTTTGGCAGCTGGTCTTCAGTCACCTCGGGTCCGTAGACGACAACGCGCGCATCGAGAGCAATGAGCGACGGCCGGCCATCGTCGTGGGGTTCCAGTGCCAGCAGCGGGTTGATGTCCAGCTCCTTGATCCATGGCTGCTCGACGACCAGATAGCTGAAGTTGACCAGGATCTCCGTCAGCTGTGCCATGTCGACCGGTTTGCGGCCGCGTACGCCTTGCAGCGCGGTGTAGATACGCGTCTGTTCCATCATGCGTTGCGCCAGCGTCGGGTTGAGCGGCGGCAGGGCCAGGGCGCTGTCTTTGAAGACCTCCACCAGCTGACCGCCCGTGCCAAACAACAGTACCGGCCCAAACTGGGGATCGACGCTGCTGCCGATGATCAGCTCGTACCCTTCAAGCTTGATCATTGGCTGTACGGTGACGCCGTGGAAGTGCTCGGCGCCGACCTTCTCACGCACCGCCGCCTCGATCCCCCGGTACGCCTCACGCACGGCGTCGGCGGTCCGCAGATTGAGCCGTACACCGCCGACGTCGGTTTTGTGCGTAATGGTTTCCGAATAGATTTTAAGCACAACCGGATAACCCAGCGCGTCGGCGCGCTGCACCGCCTCGTCTTCACTCGTGGCAATGACGGTGGGCACAATAGGGATGTGGTACGCAGCCAGCAGGTCTTTCGATTCGGTTTCGGTCATGATCGTGCGCCCGGACTGCCGCACGTGATCCACGATCTGCGCCGCGCGGGCCCGGTCTGGAGCATTGATGTCACCCACGTCGGCCAGGTGCGGCGTTTCGTATAGCCCGCGCAGATTGTACGTATAGCGCCACATATAATTGAACATGCGCGCCGCTGTGTCGGGATAAGCAAACGTGGGGATATTCGCCCGATTCAGGATAACTTCTCCTTCGTCGACCGATGCACCACCCATCCAGCTGGCCAGCACTGGTTTGCCTGTTGATTGACCGAGCGGTTTCAACGCCTCGGCGGTGGCCGTCGAGTCGGTCATGGCCTGTGGCGTGAGGATAACCAGCAGACCGTCGCTGTTGGCATCTTGCGCGGCGATTTCCAAAGACTTCGCATAGCGGGTGGCGTCGGCGTCGCCCAGCACGTCGATTGGGTT
>JAYRNS010000739.1:0-1700 GCA_041912075.1 Anaerolineae bacterium | reverse complement strand
CGGTCGAGACAGGCGTGGATCACAGCCTTGGCGGTGGTTTTGTCGGGCTGCCCGTCCGGCGTGCGAAACTCGCTGGCGACCATCAGACCCAGGCCGCGCACGTCACCGATCGCCGGGTATTCCTCTTGCAGGTGACGCAGACCGCTGGTCAGTTGGGCACCCCGGGCGCGGGCATTGGCCAGCATGTTGTCCTCACGGATGGCCTGGATCGTGGCGACGGCGGCCGCGGCGGCGACGGCATTGCCGCCGTACGTGCCGCCATGTGCGCCGGTGGGCCAGCGTTCCATCAGGGCACGTGACGCGACGACGCCGGAGATTGGCATACCCGAGGCGAGACCCTTGGCCAGCGTGACGATATCGCCCTGCACGCCAAAGTGTTCAGCGGCAAACCAGGTCCCGGTGCGGCCAAAACCGGTCTGGATTTCGTCGAGAATCAGGAGGATGCCATGGGTATCGCAGCGCGCACGCAGACCCTGCAAGAAGCTGGCCGGCGGCACGACGTAACCGCCTTCACCGAGCACCGGCTCGACGAGCATCGCAGCCGTTTCGCCTGGTGCAGTTTGCGTGGCCAGTACAAAATCGAGCTCCTCCAGACACCAACCGCTGGTCGCTTCGGCGTCCCAGCCAAAGCGGTAGTGATAGGGAAAGGGTGCCACGAAGACCCCGGACAGGAGCGGCTGGTAACCGGCGCGGTAGACCGTTTTGCTGGTGGTCAAGGACATGGTGCCCATCGTGCGGCCGTGGAAACTGCCCTGGAAGACGATCACGTTGGGGCGGCCGGTGGCCATGCGGGCCAGCTTGACCGCGCCTTCGACCGCTTCGGCGCCGGAATTACTAAAGAAAAACGTATCGAGGGGTGCCACGATCGGCAGCAGCTCGTTGACCAGCGCCAGCATCGGCGGGTGGAATACGATGTTAGCCTGGCCGTGTAAGAGACGGCCCGCCTGTTCACGGATGGCCGCGACGACGCGGGGGTGGCAGTGGCCGGTGTTGGTGACACCAATGCCGCAGGTGAAATCAAGGTAGGGGCGGTCGTCGGCGTCGTACAGCAGCGCCCCTGCGCCGCGCATGGCGACGATCGTCGTGTAGTGCGACCACACTGGGGACAGGTGGCTGATGGCCGGATCCAGGTTGGTTGTCATGCATTCCTCGTGCACTCGTTGCGACGGCTGCAGAGGCGGGGAGGAGGTTGCAGCGCCGGCTGACACCCGCCGTCCGGTGCCAGGTCAGGAGGTGGGTGGTGAGTGGCACGCAGGACGGGGGTTGAGATGATTGGGCCGTATTATACGCATGCCAGGGGGAATGGCCAAATTGGTGGAGCAGGTGCAATCGGCATTAATTTGTGGAAGATGGAACAATCGATTGTATGATGTGAAGATTGTGTAGGGATGGGTGGAGGGAATAGTCAGCGCGCCATCATCGGGAATACACTGTCCAGGATCAGCAGCAGCTCGTCGTGGGCCGGGTGGGGGCGTGCCAACGACAGGAGCGTTTCGCGGGCCAGCACGTAGTGGTGTCCCGCTTGCAGCGTGAGATAGTGAACCGCACCCAAATCGGCCAACAACGACCTGAACTCGTCGAGGTTGGTGCCGCTGGCCGCCAGGGGCACCAGGTCTACGAGGCGCTGACGCGTCGCCGGCGGGGCCACCATCAGGCCGTAGACGACCGCCAGCGTACGGTCGATCGTCGTCAGGTCGCCG
>JAYRNS010000738.1:0-7435 GCA_041912075.1 Anaerolineae bacterium | reverse complement strand
GTCTGGCCGAAGAGCGCCGCCTGCTGGTCACCCAGGTCACCCGCCACGGGCACGCCGGACAGGTCACCCTTGGCTGTGCCGTAGACCGCGCTGGAGGGCACGATCTTGGGCAGCATTTTGCGCGGCACGCCCATGATACCCAGGATTTCGTCGTCCCAGTCCAGCGTTTCCAGGTTCATCAGCATGGTGCGGCTGGCATTGGAGACGTCGGTGACGTGCACGCCATCGTCGATACCACCGGTCAGGTTCCAGATGACCCAGGTGTCGATGTTGCCAAAGAGGGCTTCACCCTTTTCGGCGGCTTCGCGCACACCAGGCACGTTGTCCAGAACCCAACGGATCTTGGGGCCGGAGAAGTAGGTGGCCAGCGGCAGGCCGACGTGGGGGCGGAAACGATCCTGACCGCCGTCCTTGGCGAGCTCGTTGCAGATGTCAGCCGTGCGGGTGTCCTGCCAGACGATGGCATTGTAATAGGGTTTGCCCGTGAAGCGGTTCCAGACCACAGTCGTCTCGCGCTGGTTGGTGATGCCAACGGCGGCGATGTCCTTGGCATCGATGCCGCCCTTGTCCAGGCCACCCTTGATGACATCGACGGTGCGGGCCCAGATCTCCATCGGGTCATGCTCGACCCAGCCCGGTTTGGGGTAGATCTGCTCGTGTTCCATCTGGTCGAAACAAACGACCTGGCCACTGTGGTTGAAGACCATGAAGCGAGTGCTGGTGGTCCCTTGATCGACGGCTGCTGCATACTTAGCCATGTGCGAATCCTCCTTTGGATTGCGAATACTGATTTTCTAACAATCGGCCCAGGTTTGGGCCGCGGTCTTGAGAATAAGATAGGACGACGTGGCGCCAGGGTCCTGGTGACCGGCGCTGCGTTCGCCCAGATAACTGGCCCGCCCCTTGCGCGCCACCAGTGGGATCGTCGCCAACATCCCCTGTTCGGCCGCTTGCGCCGAACGTTCCAGGCCCACCGCCAGGGGTTGCTGTTCAGCATTGGCGGCCTTGAGCGCTTCGAGCGCAGGGGTCAGACTGTCGACCATGGTTTTGTCGCCAAGGACCGCCTTGCCCCGCATCACGACACCGTTGATCGCGGCTTCGAGCGCTGCGCTCCAGTCGGTGGCGGTGAGCTCTTGTTTACCGGCCGACGCCGTCCCGGCCTGCATAAAGAAGGTGCCATAGAGTGGGCCAGCCGCGCCGCCCACGGTCGAGACCAGGGTCATACCCACCGTTTTGAAGATGGTGCCGATGTCTTTGTCACTGAGGGTCGGCAGTTTGGTCATCACCGCTTGAAAGCCGCGCGACATGTTCATTCCATGGTCGGCATCACCAATGGCGGAGTCGAGTCGTGTCAGGTAGTCTTTGTTCTCCTCCAGGATCGCGGCGACGGCGCTGATCCAGTTGAGAACGTCTTGGCGCGATATGGTCATAGGTTAATTACACACCCCAGCGCAGGCCCGGTGTCTTGACCGGCGCATCCCACAGCTTGATCAGGTCGTCATCCAGCTTGAGCACGGTGATCGAACAGCCGGCCATTTCCAGGCTGGTGATGTAGGGACCGATCAGGTGGCGGGCCACGGTGATACCATGGCTGGCCAGAATCTCGGCCGCCTTGCGATACACGATGTAGAGCTCGACCAGCGGCGTGCCACCCATCCCGTTGACAAACAACAGTACGCGGTCCCCGGCGTTGAACGGCAGATCCTTGATGATTGGCTCCAGGAGCATTTCGGTGATCTCGTCGGCCGATTTGAGCGGCATGCGCACACGGCCAGGTTCGCCGTGGATACCGATGCCGATTTCCATCTCGTCCTCGGGCAGGTCGAACGTCGGTTTGCCGGCGTGTGGTACAGTGCAGGAGGTGAGGGCCATGCCCATGCTGCGGCCCCAGCCGTTGACTTTGCGGCAGAGGTCGGCCACTTCCTTGAGACTGCGTCCTTCTTCGGCCGCCGCGCCACAGATCTTCTCAGCCAGCACCGTCGTCCCCACGCCGCGACGACCCGCCGTATACAGGCTGTCCTGCACAGCCACGTCGTCGTCGATCACGACCGCTTCGACCTCGATACCTTCGTCACGTGCCAGGTCCGCTGCCATCTCGAAGTTTAGAATGTCACCGGTGTAGTTTTTGACAATGTGCAGGACGCCGGCGCCGCCATCGACCGCCTTGGTCGCTTCCAGCATCTGATCGGGCGTGGGGCTGGTGAACACAGCACCGGGGCAGGCGGCATCCAGCATGCCCATGCCCACGAAACCACCATGCATCGGCTCGTGACCCGAACCGCCACCCGAAATCACACCAACTTTGCCTTTGATGGGGGCATCGGCACGCACCACGAAATTCGGATCGAAATGGACTGTCACCAGGTCGCCGTGGGCCAGTGCAACACCTTCCAACTCTTCTTTGACAACATTTGCGGGATCATTGATCAGTTTCTTCATGGACCTGTCCTTTCACGATTATCTGCCTGGCGAGCCGCGGCTGCGGCTCGCCAGGTCGAACGAGAGGCAACCTACTGCAGACCGACTAGAGCATCACCCACAGAATAGCGGCGATAGCGGCACCCACCAGGGGTCCGACGACGGGGATCCAGGAATAGCCCCAGTCACTCGACCCCTTGCCCGGAATGGGTAGGATGGCGTGTGCGATGCGCGGGCTCAAGTCACGGGCCGGGTTGATGGCGTACCCGGTGGTACCGCCCAGCGCCAGACCGATGACCCACACCAGAAGTGCTACTGGCAGGATACCCAGGGCGCCCATGTTGATGGGTACCGCATTGGCACCCGTCCCCATCGAGGGGTTGGTAATGGCGAAGATGCCATACATCAGCACGAAGGTGCCGATGATTTCAGAAATCAGGTTCCACGCCGTGCTGCGGATAGCCGGACCGGTGCTGAATACGGCCAGCTTCAGGCCAGGATCCGCTGTCTCGGCCCAGTGCGGATGGTAGTGCACCCACACCAGCACGGCACCAATGAAGGCACCAATGAACTCGCCGACCCAGTAATAGATGGCGTCAGTAAACGTGAACGTCCCACCGGTCATCATGCTGTTGATCAACACACCCAGGGTCACCGCGGGGTTCAAGTGTGCGCCGCTGCCCAGTGTGACAGCCGTGTACGCACCCACGAACACCGCGAAAGCCCAGGCCGTGGTAATGACGATCCAGCCAGCACTGTTGCCCTTGGTCTTGCCAAGTAAAACGTTTGCGACAACGCCGTCACCCAACAGGATCAGCAGCATCGTGCCGATGATCTCAGGGAGTATGATATTCATCTGACCTTTCCTCCTGTATTGCGAATCACGAACGGATTAACGATAGAAATGAGGGGCACTGCCGCCGTGTGCAGTCCGTCGTTGCCAACGGCATCACCCGGCAATAACAACGTACTTTCTGAAACCTAGACCATCACCCCCTTCCCGGCATGTGTGCTCGATACCGCTCTGGCTATCTCTGACCCACCCAGCGCCTGGACACGACAAACGCCCGCGACCCTATCACCACGATAGGACCCGGGCGCCAATTAGAGTCTATCCGAAAACCCTTTGCAGTCCCTGTTTTCAGGACAAAATACGCGGTTTTCGGAAAGACTCCTATCTGACAGATGACCTGCGCTGCGAGCACGTCTCACTCCGACTCACAAGACGATCGATCAGACTTGATACTGCTGCTGCGAACAACGACACTGTTCCGCAGCGCCAGCCGAACGATATCCGCTCTTTGATTGCGGGGAATTTTAAATACCGTTCACCAAAATACCGCAAAGTCGGGAAGCGGTCAATAGCTTGTGCAGTTTTGTTTCAAGATGAAACACAATTTGGATTCAATGTTTCATTTCGTAACACCACTGCCGTCGCTTTGGAAGCTGTGGATATCGAGGTTGAGGATTTTCATCTTGCGCCACAGGGTGGTGCGGCTGATACCCAGCATGGCCGCCATTTGCGCGGCGTTACCCTGGGTGGCCCAGCCGGCGCGGATGATGCCTTCGCGGTTCCATTCGTCGAAGCTGAGAACCGGTTCGACGCGTTCGCGGGTGGGAACGATAACGCTGCTGCGGCGCACGGCATCGGGCAGGTGGACGATGTCGATGAGCTGGTCCAGGGGGGCCTGGCTGGAGGCGCGTTCCATGACGTTTTCGAGTTCGCGCACATTGCCGGGCCAGGGGTAGAGCATGAGGACCTCCAGCGCCGCGGGCGTGACGACAGTGCTGCTGGTGCTGCGCCCCATGCGTGCCAGGATATTTTCGATCAGCTCGGGCAGGTCATCACGGTGGCTGCGCAGCGGGGGGATGTCGATGACGATCGAGCTGAGGCGGTAGAGCAGGTTGGCCTGGAAGTTGCCTTCGGCCACCAGGTTGTCGATGTCGACATCGGTGGAGGCGATGATGCGCAGGTTGACGGGGATCGTACGTGTACCCCCGAGGCGCATGACCTCGCCGGTTTCGATGACGCGACCCAGCGCAGATTGAAACTCGCGCGGGATGGCGTCGACTTCGTCGAGGAAGAGGGTGCCGCCCGAGGCCAGCTCGAATTTGCTCGGGCGACCCTCGGCCCGGGCGCCGCTAAAGGCACCGCCTTCGTAACCAAGGAACTCGCTCAGAAACAGGTCACGCGGAATGGCGCGGCAGTTGACAGCGAGGAAGGGGCCACCCGCGCGCGCACTGGCATTATGAATCGCCCGCGCCACCACGTGTTTGCCCACACCCGATTCACCTTGCAGCAAAACGTTGCCACGCCCGCGTGCCGCGGTACGCGCCTGCTGCCGCACACGCTGGATCAATACCGACTGACCTTTGATGTCCTCCAAAGTGAGCGTCGCCTGCGTACCGGCCAGCCGGTGATATAAGTCGTGAATCTGTTCGATGGGCTGCAGGGTGGCCAGGTAACCAGCCGGGTTTTCAGCACCGGCCTGGATTGGGACCAACGTCAGTACGCACTGCACCGGTCGCCCATGCACCAGCAGCTCAGCCTCGCGGCTGTTGATGTTTTCCCCGCGGTCGACGCAGGTCTGGATCTCGGCCGGGATGTGCACGACCTGGCGCAGGGGGTGACCAACGAGCGCATACGGGTTGAGACCCAGCAGGCGTGCGGCCTGTTTGTTGAGTTGGGTGACGATCCCGTGTGTGTCCCAGGCCAGGACGCCCTCGTTGATCGATTCGAGGGTGGCATTGAGCAGCGTCAGGTGGCGGTTGGCATCGAGGGTAAAACTGTCAGCCGCCAGCTGATTGTCCAGTGCGCGTGCGGCGGCCACGACGATACCCAGGGTATGTGGGTGACCGCGGTGAGCCTCGCACAACAGACCAATGACGCCGGCCGGGTAACCGTTGGGGTGAAAAACCGGGGCCGCAGCATCGACGAGATCGTGAAAACTGGCCAGATAATGTTCCGGTCCGATCACCAACGCCGGCGTACGCTCCACCTGGGCCAGGGCAAAGGCGTTCGTCCCTACCCGGCCTTCATCCCAGAACGTCCCCGGTGTCAACCCCAGGCGGCTGGCCCGCTCGAGGATCGCCGGCGAACCTAAGACGGCCAGCACACAGCCCGTGCTGTCGAGCAGGGCAATCAGGCTCTCGCCCCCTTCGATGAACTGGCTGATGTCCTCCATCAAGGGTCGCGCAATCGCAATCAAGTCGAACTGGCTGATCAGCACACGCTGCAGGGTATCTGGGTTGAGGCGAGTCAGGGATGGCTGGGCGTACGGGTTGAGCAGGGGCGCGCAGCGTCGCCAGGAATTGCTCACCAATGGATCGATGCCGGGAACGAGAACCCGCTTCTCGACAAAGCGGGTCCACTGGCGCGTCAGCTGGTCGAAATCGACCGGAAAGTTCTCGGGCTGCATAACATTCGAACCGTGTACTGAGAATGCGGCGTCACTCGATGTTACGGGATGAGAAAACCAAACAGGCACCCTTTTCTGCGCCGTTGACGCTCCGCATGGTCGCGCGGCACCACCTGGCCGGCTTCCAACAACCGGCCCACCGGCTGGTCGTGGGCATCATAATCGACGCGCACGTAGTTCAACTGGCGTGTGCGGGTGAATTTTTCCGGGTGCTGAAACAGATCGGCCCAGGTCGATGCCGGTGCGCCGGTAAAATCACCACGCCACAGCCAGCAGCCGCTGTTGATATACGTGGCACCGCCCTCCAAGGTCACGACTTCAGCGTGATGCGTATGGCCAAAGGTAACCAGCCGGGCACCCGTCTCACGGGCAATACGCTCCGCCGTGTTACGTAGTTCGAGCCAGGTGCGCTCCTGGATTTCTTCAGCAATCTGCAGAGCGTTGGTCGGCGTCAAGTCGATCGCTGCCGGTGGGGGTGTGCCATCGACCTGCAGATCACCGAGAACGTTCAGGATTCGGCTGTGCAGGGCACGCTGCACGGCTGGATCAGTCTGGTACTCTCTCTCCAAGGCGGCGACCGCAGCAGGATCGGCCAGTTCATTTTCCAGACTGGCCGCGGCGGCCTGGGCTTCGGGTGCCAGGTCAGGGGGCAGACCAATGTGCGGCATAGCCGCCAGCAGGGCACGCAGCGCGGCGATGGCAAAGGCAAAATCGAACTGCAGACTGTACCAAATCAGCGCCGTCATGGGTTTTACCCCATCGACCCAGCCGCGTTGACGCTCGACCTGGTTGAAGAACTCGATGACGAAACGAGAACCCCACGGTGCCTCGAGCCGCGTCGGGTCTAGCGGATCCAGAGGGGCAGCAAAGTTGACGAAACGATTGACCCTTTCGGTGTACTGGTTGCCATGTTCGACGTAGACGCCGTCGCTGATGTAGCTCGTGACCGGAAACTCCAGCAGACCGGCCAGATCGCCGGTGGCACCGAGCGTTTCGCGAAGGGCCTGCTGGACACCGGGCCAAAACAGCTCAGGATCGTGATTCCCTTTGAGGATGACCACATTGCGTCGTGGACCGGTGTCGTTGATGAAATCGGCCAGGGCTGCAAAAACCCCCGGGTGTCCCTGCATGACGTGTGTTAGTTTTAGCCCGGCCGCGGCCTCGTCGGTGGCGGCATAGACGGCCGGTGGGAAAAGCGCCTGCGGGTCGAAGCGCGGGACCGCCGGTACTTGCAGCATCTCAAGAAAATCACCGTTGATGATGAACTCGACATCGGCACCAGTTGTGTTGCTCTCCTCGATCAGGCGATGCACCCATTCGACGAAGTCGACATCGCTGGTAAAGTCCTCCAGCCGGTTACCGCCGGCCCCTTCCAGGCCAGCACCGAGGCGCGTATCGCTGATGATGATCTTGAATCGCGCCGTCACGATCTACACCGCTGCTGCATCGACATCATCCAGGAGGCTGCCCCACAACCCTTCGTCGTAGGCAGTGGGCGGGCTGCCGGCCGGCACCACAACCGCCGCAGGTTCTGTCGTACTGTCGTTGGGCGGGACCACGGTCTCCTCTTCGACCGGTGGCACGCTGATGGTCGTATC
>JAYRNS010000737.1:0-12181 GCA_041912075.1 Anaerolineae bacterium | reverse complement strand
TTCGAGCAGCGTGCGCTGATCGACGAGGGGGTGCGGGCGGCCGGTTACCTTTACGCCACGCTCGACTTGCGCGGTTATCGCAGCGGCAGTCTCAACGATGTGCTGCGCCAATCCAATCCCGTTGGACAACCCCATGCAAATTGACCGGCTGACCTCCCTGCTGACCGCGGTGCAGGCCGGTGAGACCTCGATCGACGAGGCTTTGGCCACCCTGCGTGACCTGCCGTACGAAACGGTGGACGATTACGCGCGCATAGACAACCACCGCGTTCTCAGAACCGGCCTCCCCGAAGTGATCTACGGCGCGGGCAAGACGGCTGAGCAGGTGGCTCAGCTGCTGCAGGTCCTGGTCGCACACAATGGCTACGCCATCGCCACCCGCGTGACGCCCGAGCAGGCCGCGCTGATCCAGACGCAGCTGCCGGCTGCCCGTTACCATTCCCTGGCGCGGTTCATGACCCTGGGCGAGACACCACCGCCTCCCGAACAGGGACTCTACGTCTGCGTGGCCACCGCTGGCACCTCCGATCTGCCGGTGGCAGAGGAAGCGGCGTTGCTGCTCGAGCTGTGGGGGCAGCGTGTCGTGCGGGTCAATGACGTGGGCGTGGCTGGTGTGCACCGCCTGCTGGCCCAACGGACCACGTTGGCCCAGGCCGCGCTGGTCATCGTGGTGGCTGGCATGGAGGGTGCGCTGGCCAGCGTCGTGGGTGGGCTGATCAGCGTGCCGGTCATTGCCGTGCCGACCAGCGTCGGGTACGGGGCCAGTTTTGGTGGTCTGGCGGCATTACTGGCCATGCTCAACAGCTGTGCACCCGGGGTGGCGGTGGTCAATATTGACAACGGTTTTGGCGCGGCCGCGCTGGCGATGCGGATCATGCGCGTGGTCCGTTAGTACGGACGACCGGCGGTTATGGGTGCGCAAACGCAGCCCGGCCTGGCCGGCCAGGCCCCCCGTGGTATGAGATAAATCATGGCGATTCCCCAGATTCTCCGCTAGACTTGCCGCAAGCACCGCGACAGGTTCGTTTGGCGCTTGTGTGATTCCCGGCCGCCGGGCGGCTGGCCGCCCATCAGGTTTCCCCCAAACAGTAGAAAACCATGACCAAAGTTGCGCTACTCATCAGTGGGGCTGCATTGTTGGTTGTTCTCGTGACCGGTATGCGGCTGACCAATTTCACGTCGTACCTGACGGACAACCCCGAAGCCTGCAACAGCTGTCACGTCATGGGGACGGTTTATGAAGGCTGGTATCACGGTGGGCACCGTACCGTAGCCACGTGCAACGACTGCCATACGCCGCACGCATTCATTCCCAAATACCTGGTCAAGGCGCGTTCCGGTTTCAACCACGTGACCGCATTTGCCACCGGTCACATCCCGGATGCCATTCGCGCCAAAGCGTCATCGCGGGCTATCGTGCAGGAAAACTGTATTCGCTGTCACGGAGAGATGGTGTCTCAGGTCGGTGATAGTTTGCCGGACGCCGGCCGGATGTGTTTCGACTGCCACCGCACGGTGCCGCACGGCACGCGTGGGCGCACGTTGTACGAAATGGCAGCGCAGCCATAGTGCTCTGTTAGGTTAGAATGTGCACCGATCTTGCCGCTATACGAGCGCATATCGGTGACAGAAGCCAACCTAACAGAGCACGGGGAGCGGGTTGGAAGTCTTATGCAAAACTCAAAACGGACGATTTGGATTCTAACCGGAGTGATCGTTGTTCTGGCGTTGCTGCTGGTGGGTGTATTTGCCTTTTTGAGCAACCAGCCCCCCCAGGTGCGTGGACCCGAACCGCTGGTGTCTATTGCACCGATGGAACCTGACCCGACGAAGTGGGCCGTGAACTATCCGCGCCAGTACGACAGTTGGCTGCGCACACAGGAAATGGCGCGTACGGCGTACGGGGGGTCTGATCCCTACCAGAAGCTCGATGCGGACCCGCGTCTGAAAACCCTGTTTGCCGGCAATGCCTTCTCCAAGGACTACAAAGAAGACCGCGGCCATTACTGGTCCCTCGAAGACGTCACGACGACGGGTCGCAATCCGACCGCTGGCACCTGTATGTCGTGCAAGAGCTCCGACAACCCGCGCCTGTGGGCCGAGCTGACACCGACACGGTTCTACTCGATGCCGTTTAGTGAGCTCAAGACCATGGTCAACAACCCCATCAGCTGTGCCAACTGCCACGAACCGGGTACGATGAACCTGATCGTCACCAACCCGGCGCTGCGCGAGGCGTTGACGGCGCAGGGCAAAGACCCGGATGCGTTGAGCCGGCAGGAGTTGCGTACACTGGTGTGTGCCAACTGCCACGTCGAATACTACTTCAAGGGAACCGGCAAGTACCTGACCTTCCCGTGGGCCAATGGCACGCGTATCGAGGATATCGAAAAATACTACGACGAGCTGTTGGTCGATGGTAAGCCATTCAGCGACTGGACGCATGCCATCTCAGGTGCGCCGATGATCAAGATGCAGCACCCCGAGTTCGAGATGTTCACGGCCGACAGTACCCATTACAAGGCCGGCGTGGCCTGTGCCGACTGTCACATGCCGTACCAGAGTGACGGCGCCACCAAATATAGCTCGCACTTTGTTGCCAGCCCGCTCAAATATGCCGAACAGGCCTGTGGTACCTGTCACCACGACGTGCAGTACGTCATCGATCGGGTCGGCGCGATTCAAACGCAGGTGTCGACCACCATGAGCCGTACCGAGGAAGCGCTGGTCAGCGCCATTCAAGCCATGACCGACACGGCACAGCTGCCGGCGTACGATGCAGCACTGCTGGATGAGGCGCGCCAGCTGCACCGCAAGTCACAGATGCGGTGGGACTTCATTGCCGCTGAAAACAGCATGGGTTTTCACAACCCGGAGGAAGCGCTGCGGATCCTGGCGGATGCAATCGACTATGCGCGCCAGGCCGAGCTCAAGGCCCGCCAGGCCGCCGGTTCCGTGCCGGTCGCTGCCAGCGAATTGCCATAACAATCCAAGTGCTCACAGGTGTCTGGCGCCCGTGAGCACTGTTGTGATCCGCCGGCCCCCGGTCGCTTGCAGGACAGCAGCGCATCGAAAAAACCTGTCACGTGGACAGGTTTTTTTGTCATGTAGGAAAATGAAGCGGCAAAGAATAGCTTATTTCTTGTGACGATAGATGATACGACCGCGTGTCAGGTCGTATGGTGACAGCTCCAGGCGCACACGGTCGCCGAGCAGCACACGAATGTAATATTTGCGCATCTTGCCCGACAAGTAGGCAAGCACTTCGTGGTTGTTATCGAGCATCACACGAAACATGGTGTTGGGCAAAGTTTCCGTGATCGTGCCTTCGACGATAATCTTCTCTTCTTCGGCTTTGGTCATTCCTTGGGATACTCCTCTCCGTCATCCTGACCGCTGACATCGGATTGGCTGTGGCGCATGACCAACCGTCATGCGCCACAGCCTGACGGCACTCAACGCTGAATCTTCATCTCACGCTTACGCATTGTGCGCCGGGCTTTGCGAATGGCCTTCTGTTTTTTGATGCGCCGCAGTTCACTTTTTGGCGTGAACCAGCGTTTCTGGCGCACCGTGGGCAGGATGCGTGCCTCGGCGACGGCCTTGCGGAACCGCTTCAACAGGCTGTCTTGGGATTCACCAGGACGAAGCTGTACGGTAATGGGACTCACCCCCCTTCAACTACCAGGTTTTTCCGTGTCACTGTATTCATTCTCGATCAGATCGAGTGTGTCCGATTCATCGCTGGCATCGCCCACGACCCAGTTGCCGCGTACGCGCCGCATACTCAGACCCAACCGCTCGCGTTCAGGATCGATGCGCAGCACCTGCACGACAACATCGCGCCCCGGCGCTACGATCTCGCGCGGATGGCGAACGGAACGATCGGCTAATTCTGACAGGTGGATCAAACCTTCGATCCCCGGTTCCAACTCGGCAAATGCACCAAAGTCCAGCACTTTGGTAATCCGGGCACGTGTCACGGTTCCTGGCGGGTATCGTTCGGCCGCTGCCTGCCACGGATTCGGTAACGCGCGCCGGCGGCTCAAGGCAATCCGGTGACGGTCTTCGTCGAGCCGCAGGACCACGACCTGTACCGTGTCACCCACGTGCACGACGTCGCCGGGGTGTTTGACCGGGTGCCAGTCCAGTTCGCTGATGTGAATCAGCCCATCGGCCCCACCCAGATCGACAAATGCCCCAAATGGCCTGATCGCGGTGACGACCCCGGTGACGGTTTGGCCCACAGCCAGCGTGTCCAACAGCTGGTTCTTGCGCTGCTGCCGCAGTTCCTGTTCGGCCAGGCGGTGCGAAAATACCAGGCGGCGGCGTCTGCGATCGACCTCGATCGTTTTGACCGGCAGTTTGCGACCCACGAGGCTGGCCAGATCATGCTGGCGTGCGCCCTGATCGTCAGGGTGACCGCTGTCGGCCACGTGTGAAGCCGGAATGAAACCACGGATTCCCCCGAAGGTGACCGTCAGACCGCCCTTATTGTGGCCGATCACTTCTTGCTCGATGATTTCGCCACTTTCCAGCAGCCTGTGCGCCTCCACCCAATCGGTTTCCTGTTGTGACAGGTAAACCGAAAGGACAATGTCGCCCTCCAGGTTCTGAGGATTGACGACCACCGCCGGTATCTGGGCACCGACGACCAGCCGCGCCCGCGCAGCCGCGTCGAGCTTCGCCAGGTCGGCTGCCGGTACCACACCGTCGCGTTTCGCACCAATGTCGATCAAGGCTTCTTTGTCCGAGACACGCACAACGGTGCCATAGACCAGCTCGCCGCGCTCAAGCCGCAAATGGCTCTCTGGGTTGTCAAGGTAACTGGCCAGCAAAGATGCAAAGTCCTCATTCGTTTGCTCTGACGGGTCACCATGGGTTCTTTGCATAGCCCAGTTTACTCCGAAAAATAAAAAGCCTCGGTCATTCCCCTGCTGGACTTGGCCGAGACGCAAGACCATCCCGCTCCTGATCGAGAGCGTGCACCTGCGGCCGGACAGCCAGTGCAGGTTTTTGCGACAGCGCCTTACCTGTACTGGCACAGAGCCACGAGTGCCACGGATGTCGTGGAGAGGTCGCTTCGCTGACGACGCAGCGCCATACCTTGCAGGGGCGAGGTCTCCTCTTTTTTCTCTCTGTGGTTGTGAGGCGTGACCAGCACGCCCCGCAGCTGACACCAGAAACAGCCCATTTGGCCCGGTCAAATCGAACAACCGCACAACGCGATCGGGCGGATTATACCAGTCCCCCAGAGGGCTGTCAAGTAATTCAAGGTTCATGCAGCCACGAGGATGGCCGGGAGAACCGGTGTCGCCCATGACACGACACGCGGCCCCGTTTCGCCCCGCATCTCTGTCCTGAGAGGCACCCTGCGTGTTATGTAA
Organism: Anaerolineae bacterium; assembly: GCA_041912075.1. Classification (GTDB taxonomy): domain Bacteria; phylum Chloroflexota; class Anaerolineae; order SSC4; family Amarolineaceae; genus SSC4. The sequence continues at coordinate 6,794 of JAYRNS010000737.1, read as the reverse complement.
ATGTTTCACGTGAAACATTTTTGCGTGTTTTGCAAAAAACCACAATCTGTGCGAAACTACCTCTGTGCTTCAGGCGTGTTGGGCGAGTCAGGACATGTAGAGGATGGAACACATGGCGCAGCAAACAGCCCTATGTGATTACGAGGGTTCACCTTACCAAACAGAATTCTGGACAGCGGCGCGCGCGTTCGAAGATCAAACCGAACGCATGGCGCTGCGCAAACTGCTGCCACCCGGCGGGGAGCGTCTGGTCGAGATCGGCGCGGGGTTTGGGCGCCTGGCTGGGATGTATAGTGGTTACGGCCAGGTCACACTGGTCGAGCCAGCCTTCTCGCTGCTCCAGGCTGCGCGGCAGCGGCTGGGGCACGACGAACGGTTTGTGTTTGTGCGCGGCAACGTCTATGACCTGCCCCTGGCCGACGCTGCGGTCGATACCGTGGTGATGGTAAGGGTATTGCATCACCTGGTGGACGTTCCGCGTGCCCTGGCGGAGCTGCGTCGCATCGTGCGCCCTGGCGGATACCTGGTGCTCGAATATGCCAACAAACGTCATGCGAAGGCGCTGGTGCGTTATGCGCTGCGGCGCCAGTCGTGGAGCCCCTTCGACCTGCCCCCGTATGAGTTTGTCGAATTGAACTTCGATTTTCATCCCACCTGGGTCAGGCAGCAGTTACAGCAGGCCCATTTTGCTGTCCAGCAGGAGCTGGCGGTGTCGCACTTTCGCGCGCCTTTCTTCAAACGACTTCTGTCACCCTCGCACCTGGCAGCCCTGGACAGCCTGCTGCAGCGGCCCGGTGCCCCCTTCAAGCTCGCGCCCAGCGTCTTCCTCCTTGCTCAGGCCGTCGATATTGCACCTGTTTCTGAATAACTTCCACAAATTCGTCGCATAACCTGCGCCAAATCATTTTCAAGCTGCGTACAATCTGCTATTTTATCACTGTCACACAATGGCGCAATGGCAACCAGCCGCGTGCACGAGCAGGTAGGAGCCAGCCGAGCAGTCTGGCGCACACCTGCACCGGCATGCGGGGATACAACCCGCGATGGAGAAGGGAGCACAGAGTGGTGGAACAGTCGAGGATCATGCGCAGACATTCTGCTTCAACGCCCACGGAAGAACGATCCCTTTTCGACGAGAGACCCGACATCGAGCCAGACGGCGAAGACTTTCTGTTCACCACCCCGGCCGAACACCCCACGGTGTCCGAACACAGACGCCCTCTAAGGCACCGTCCAGCCACGCGTAACGTTCGCCAGGCTGGGCCGCCGGTAGAAGAGGTCGAGGATGCCGGCGACGCACGCGGCATGCATGAGGTCGACACCGACGATTCAGTCAGTCTCTATTTGAAAGAGATCGGGCGAGTTCCACTGCTGACCGCCGAAGAAGAGATCGATTTTGCGCGCCGCATCGAGCGCGGGCGCCTGGCGCGTTACGAATATAACCGGGGCTGCTACGAGCCACTGCATCGTGAGGAGCTGGTACTCCTGATGATCGATGGCCAGCGTGCCCAGGAATGCCTCATCAAAGCCAATTCCCGCCTCGTTGTGAGTGTCGCCAAAAAATACATCGGCCGGGGTGTGCCGTTCCTGGACCTGATCCAGGAGGGCAACATCGGGCTGATCCGGGCGGTAAAGAAGTTCGACTACCGCCGGGGCTATAAATTCTCGACCTATGCCACCTGGTGGATTCGCCAGGCTGTTACGCGCGCCATTGCCGACCAGGGGCGTACGATTCGTGTGCCGGTGCACATGTACGAACAAATCAACCGCGTGACCCGCGCTTCCCACGCGCTGGCGCAGCAGTTGGGGCACGACCCGACACCGGAGGAGATCGGCGACGAGCTCGACATGACACCGCAGAAGGTCAAACAGATCATGCGCGTGTCACAGCGCCCGCTCAGCCTGGAAATGACCATTCGTGACGAAGATGACAGCTCGCTCAACGATTTCGTCGAAGATGACGACGGTGCCTCACCGACGCAAGACGTCTCGCGCCAAATTCTGCGCGATGTCATCGACGATGTTTTTGCCACCCTCTCGCCGCGCGAGGTGCGCATCCTGCAGCTGCGGTTTGGCCTGACCGATGGTTACAGCTATACCCTGGAAGAGGTGGGCCGTAAATTCGGTGTGACGCGTGAGCGCGTACGGCAGATCGAGGCCCATGCACTGGGACGATTACGCCATCCCAGCCGCAGCCGGCGTCTGCGCGACTATCTCTAGACAGGTGCCGGCATGCCGGCACCCCATCGAACAGCCGGGCTTTTGCAGCGCCCGGCTTTTTTTCTTGCTTGACTTGATTTTTTGCGTTGATTCGTGTAAACTAGTGTCAAATAACGCCGTTTCTGTAAGGTCGAATCCTTTTGAACTGCTGTGTAAGAAGCCGGACATGTGAACGTCATGAACAATCGGGCAAAAGCGTTGGATACAGCAGTCGCCAGACTGACCCGGCGTTATGGTGAGGGAACGGTCATGCAGCTGAGCGCGGCCGGATTGCATGTGGATGCCATTCCGACCGGCTCCTTGGCGCTCGATATCGCGCTGGGTGTGGGCGGGGTACCGCGTGGCAGAATCACTGAGATCTTTGGCCCCGAGTCCTCGGGTAAAACCACCATCTGCCAGCACGTCATCGCTGAGGCCCAGCAACGCGGTGGGCTGTGTGCCTACATCGACGCCGAACATGCGCTCGATCCGCTGTACGCTGCACGCTGCGGTGTTGATCTGAATGGTCTGTACATCGCCCAACCGGATTCGGGCGAACAGGCGCTCGAGATTGCCGAGGCGCTCATTCGTTCAGGCGCCCTGGACGTGGTGGTCATCGATTCAGTGGCCGCACTCGTGCCGCGTGCCGAAATTGACGGCGACATGGGCGACAGTCACGTGGGACTGCAGGCGCGGTTGATGAGCCAGGCACTGCGTAAACTGTCGGGTGCCATCAAACAGTCCAATGCGGTGGTCTTGTTTACCAACCAGCTGCGCCAGAAGATCGGCGTGATGTTTGGCAACCCGGAAACGACCAGCGGCGGCATGGCGCTCAAATTCTACGCCTCCGTACGGTTGGACGTACGACGCATCGAGAGCATCAAACAGGGCAGCGATGTCGTCGGCAACCGTACGCGAGTGACGGTGAAGAAGAACAAGGTGGCTCCACCGTTCCGAGTCGCTGAGTTCGATATCTTGTTCGACCAGGGAATATCAAAAGAAGGGGACCTCCTGGATGTGGGGGTCGCCACCGGTATCATCGAAAAACGCGGAAGTTATTATCTGTTCGGCGACCAGAAATTGGGACAGGGCCGGGAAAACTGCAAATTGACCTTGCGCGAAAATGTGGAAACGGCACAGGCCATCGATCAGCTGATTCGTATGGCCGCGGGTGTGCCGTTTGCGTCTGGCTGAAGTTACGTAGAGCCGACAAGTCCATTTTCCAGGGTGGACGATCCTGATTTGCCCGTAATGCCGGCGGTCCGGACACGGAACAGCGGCTACCCGACTCCTCCTCTCAATGCCCAAGCAGGGCACCGGTTTGATCCTATCGCGTTGTCTTTCAGCGAACAAACCACCGTATAAACACCCTGCTTTGGCCCGATGGTTGCTGCTATGCCACGGCTTCTTTGACCGGCGCAGCCTGGTAAGACAACCAGGCTGCCCCGGCTGTCCATATCCAATGCATCGTGTCTCGACAAATGGGCACTTGTTGGCCTGTGCACGCGATGCGGAACGGCACAGCAGAAGAAAAGCCGTGGTACGCCACCACGGCTTTTTTGCTGGGGCCTTACTTGCACCATGGTCATGCAAACCATCACGGCGCTGGTCTACCAACAAAACAAACGTGAGCGGGTTGATGTCTTTCTGGACGGTCGTCCGGGGTTTAGTCTGGCCGCAATTCTGGCGGCATCGCTGACAGTCGGCCAACATCTGAGCGATGAGTCGATCGCCGAGCTGCAGCGGGCCGACGCACGTGAACAGGCCTTTGTCCGGGCGGTGCATTTTCTGAGCTACCGGCCACGCAGTGTGACGGAGGTGCGGCGCTATTTGGCGACGCATGACGTCGCCGAGGCCGACATCGACACCGTTGTCGAACGCCTGGGGCGCATGGGTTACCTGGACGACCAGGCCTTTGCCCAGGCCTGGGTTGCCAGCCGTAACCGTCTGCATCCTCGTGGCGCTCAGGCACTGCGCTACGAGCTCCGGCAAAAGGGCATCGATCCGGATATCATTCGGGTAGTTCTGGCCGATCTGGAGCCGGCGGAGCTGGCGTACACGGCGGCTCGCCCGCAAGCCGCACGCTGGCAGCATTTGGACGCAGTGTCCTTTCGCCAGAAAATGACGGCCTACTTGAGCCGGCGCGGTTTTGCGTACGATGTTATTCGTACGACGGCCGACCGGCTCCTACACGAGTTCGAGGTCGGTGACGCTGATCCTGCTGGCATGGATGACTGACTGGTGAAGATCGTGAACACTCGTACGTCTTTGATTAGGAAGGGACGATACCATGATTACTCTACCCATCCTGTTTGGGATGGTAGTACTTTTTTTGATCGGCGGTGGAATTGGGGCCGCGCTTGGCTATTATTGGCACCGCATGCAGGTGGAAGCCAAGATGCAGTCGGCCGAAACGCGCGCCACGCAGATCGTTGCCGAAGCCGATACGGCTGCCAAAGACCTGGTCCTGCGTGGGAAGGACGAAGTGCTCCAATTCCGCGAGGAAACCGAACGCGAGCTGGAGCGCCGCCGGCGTGACCTGCAGCGCCTGGAAGAACGAACCGACAAACGCCAGGAAGGTCTGGATCGCCGGAGTGAGCAGATCGAACAGCGTGAAAAACGCCTGAACCAGCGCCAGGGCACGATCGACAAACGCTTCAAGGAGCTGGAAAAGGTCGAAAGCCAGCGTTTGGCCGAGCTGGAGCGTATTTCGGGTCTCTCGTCTGACGACGCCAAGGCGCTGCTGCTCAAGGCGGTGGAGGACGATACGCGCCAGGATATGGCGCGCATGATCCGGGCCGTCGAGGCAGAAGCCGCAGAAGAAGCCGAGAAACGCGCCCGCCGCGTCATCATCACTGCCATGGAGCGTCTGGCGTCGGACCAGGTATCCGAGACAACCGTGGCGTCGGTCAGCCTGCCCACCGACGAAATGAAGGGCCGCATCATTGGCCGCCAGGGGCGCAATATTCGTGCCATCGAGGCGGCCACCGGCGTCGATCTGGTGGTGGACGACACCCCCGAAGCGATCATCATTTCGAGCTTCGACCCGGTGCGGCGCGAGGTGGCACGTCTGGCGCTGACCAAGCTGGTGCAGGATGGACGCATCCACCCAACCCGCATCGAAAAAGAGGTGGAAAAAGCCCGCGAAGAGGTCGACCGCATCATCAAAGAAGCGGGTGAACAGGCGGCGATCGAAACCGGGCTGCAAGGTTTGCACCCCGAAGTCCTGAAGCTGGTTGGCCGTCTCAAATTCCGCACCAGTTATGGCCAGAACCAGTATTATCACGCCATCGAGTCGTCGCACCTGGCCGGCATGATTGCCGCCGAGCTGGGCGCCGACGTCAAAGTGGCCAAGATGGGTGCCCTGCTGCACGACCTGGGCAAAGCCGTCAGCCACGAGGTCGAAGGACCGCACGCCACGGTCGGCGCCGATATCGCACGGCGCTATGGCGTGCCGCCCAAGGTCGTCAACGCCATTGCGTCTCACCACAACGAAGTGGAAGTGGAAAGCCTGGAAGCCATCATCGTCGCGGCGGCCGATGCGATTTCGGGGGCGCGACCGGGTGCCCGGCGCGAGGCGCTGGAGACCTACGTCAAACGCCTGTCGGCGTTGGAGGGCATCGCCAATTCGTTCGAAGGCGTGGCGGAGTCGTTTGCCATCCAGGCCGGGCGCGAGATACGGGTGGTGGTGCGGCCTGAAAACATGGATGATCTGGCCGCGATCCGGCTGTCACGCGAGATTGCCAAAAAGGTCGAGGATAACCTGGAATACCCGGGTCAAATCAAAGTGACCGTGATCCGCGAAATGCGTGCGGTGGACTACGCCAAATAGGGCCTGCAACGAAAACAGCGGCGCGACGTTGCCGCTAATGTGCGGCGAATGTGCCACAGCTATTTCGTGGCGGGGCCAAATCGGTGGGATGCGTAACTTTCTCGCACCCGGTGCGTCTTCGGATTCGTACCGAAGCAGTCGCAAGGTGCCTGTGTTGCCACGTGGTTTTCAATGAGCTACGCCAGGCTGCACCAACTGCATGATCGCATCGATGACAAGGAGGCAGCACCATGGAAATCATCAAGGTTTCGGCTCACTCACGCGCACCAGCCGTGGCTGGTGCCATTGCCGGCGTCGTGCGCGAAGCCCACTACGCGGAAGTTCAGGCGATTGGCGCCAGTGCGGTCAACCAGGCCGTCAAGGCGGTCGCCATTGCCCGGGGCTACCTGGTCGAAGATGGCATCGAGATCGTGTGCATTCCCTCGTTTACCGAAATCGAGATCCAGGGACAGGAACGTACCGCGGTCCGTTTGACCGTCGAGCCGCGCTACAAACCCCATCACAACGGCGGCAGCGCCGTGCGCGAGGTGCCCGGCGTCACAGTGACCGAGCTGTAACCGCGCGACGGTCCTCAGCAGACAAACACCGGGTTTCCAAAACCCGGTGTTTTAGAGCCTATCCGAATAACCTGATATTTCCCTCCAAAAGGCGCGTGAGGGCAGTTATTCGGATAGGCTCTCACTGAACCGACTCTTCGCCGTTGGCTTCGTGGCCGCTTTTGCCTGCCGGCCGCTTCTTGACCGAACAGCCTCCACACGTGCCG
>JAYRNS010000736.1:0-7894 GCA_041912075.1 Anaerolineae bacterium | reverse complement strand
ATCTGGTCCTGCAGGGCGGTCAGCTCTTCCCAGGTGGTAGGAACTTTATAACCGGCCTCGTCGAAAGCCTTCTTGGGATACCAGACCAGGCTCTTGCCGTTGAACCGCTGCCACAGACCGTACATGGCATTGGTGCCATCGGCACCTGGCATCGTGGCCATGTCGAGCCAGGACTGGAGGTAGTTTTCCTTGAGCCAGGATTCGGGCACCAGGTCCGTCACCTTCAGCACCTTGCCCTGTTTGGCCAGGTTGCCCAGCAGACCAGGCTGCGGGAAGTCGACGATGTCGGGCGCATCACCCGCCAGCACGCGAGCGGCGATGGTTGCCTCGAATTCCTTGGTGCCTTCGTACTGGATATCGATGCCGGTCGCGTCTTCGAAGGCCTTGATGGAGGCTTCGAACTTGACGATGTCACCCGCGGTGAAGGGGCCGGTCATCGTGACCTTGGTGCCCTTCATCTTGCCGTTGTAGGCATCGGCCAGACAGGTGAGATTCTTCGAGGCGGCGCCTTCGGCACTGCCTCCTACCCCCGTGCCTACCGCGGCCGGCGGTGCCGTAGTGGCTTCGGCGGGCGGCGCTGTGGTGGCTTCGGCCGGCGGCGCAGTTGTAGCCGGGGCTGTGGTTGGCTGTGCGGCCCCGCCACAGGCGACGAGGAGCATCGACAGCACAACCAGCAGTGAAAGAATTGACCAACGCTTCATTTTCTTCTCCTTTGAAAAAATGGTGGTTCGTAACAACAAACTGGCATAGGCACCGGCGGCCTGGCGGCCGAAATCGGTGCACGCTCTGACCGATTCCTCTTTGGTGTTGTATTCCGCTTGTGTCTTCCCCTCCTTCCGCCGGCCGGTCCAGGGCAACCAGGTGGCGTGTGTGTCGCACGATTCAGGTGGCTAAACAAAGTATAGCATAGTTGAAGGTCAAACGTGAAACGTGAGGGGTCAGGGGCTAGGGGTTGGGGACACACGGACAAATCAGGTCTGCCCCCTAACCCCTAACCCCTAACCCCTAACCCCTGTCCTTACGTCTCACGCACCTGCAGCGTCAGCGGCAGCATCACCCGCTGCGCGGGCCGCTCGTGGTCGGCGAGGCGGTCGAGCAGGATGGCGGCGGCGAGGCGGCCGGATTCGTCCAGCGGCTGGCGGATGGTGGTTAGCCCGAGGTATTCGGCCACGTCGAGGTCATCGAACCCGACGACGGTCAGCTGCTGGGGAATCGAGATACCTGCCTCACGCGCTGCCCGCAGAACGCCCATCGCATGCACGTCCGAGCTGCAAAAGATAAACGTCGGCCGGTCTGATCGGGCGAGCAGTTTCTGTGCCGCCTGGTAGGCGCGTTTGGCGTCGGGAAACACACAGATGATCGCACCAGCTGGCACATCGATCCCACCTGCGGCGAGGGTTTCGCAGTAACTCGCCAGGCGTGTTTCGGCCGGGTGCAGCGAGTACACGGGCAGATCGCCATCCCCAAGGAACGCACAGTGCTGGTGACCCTGCGCCAGGGCGTACTGCGCCGCCAGCTGCCCGCCCGCCCGGTCGTCGATCTCGATGCTGCTAAGGGCCGGGTGATGGTGCTCGATCAACACCGTCTCCAGACGATGGGCCAGCAGCCGCTTCACCGCGCTGTCGTCGACAGCCAGCGACATCACAATCAGCCCATCAAGACGCTGGTGTAGGGGCAGGCTCGCCAGGTAACCATCGCGACGGGCCACCGAATCGACCGTGTATACGACCAGCTCGTAGGGTGAGTTGACCAGCACACCGGCCACACCGCGCAGGCGCTGGACGAACGACGGGTAGGTGAAAAAGGGCGCCAGAATCCCGATGCGCTGTACGGTGCGGCGCGCCTGCGCCGCAGCCTCGGCCTTGGGCACGAAACCCAGCTCGTCGATTGCCGTCAGGACCCGGCTGCGCAACGGTTCGTTGACCTGCTCCGGCGTGTTGAGCACGCGCGAAACGGAGGCAATACTGACACCCGCATGTCTGGCAACGTCATAGATGGTGACACGGGCCATGGGCGACGACCAATGAAGCGACCACGGTTCAGGGCTTGAAACCGCTTTTCTGTAAGCACTTTCAGGCCAAGTATACGGTAAATTGCGTCGATTGTCAAGCATTTGGCCAAATGCGTGAAACGTTTAACCATCCAGTTTCCATCTTGACAATAAACGCCACCACTGTTATAATGCTGTAAGTTAAACGTTTAGATACAGAGTTGCCAACTTTTCGAAAGTTGGCAACTCTGAACGCTGCCGCACCAACGGAGCTGCGTCCATGCACGGTGTGACCATTCGCGATGTGGCGAACGAGGCCAGTGTTTCCATTGCCACCGTGTCGTACGTGCTGAACAACACGCGCCCGGTGCGTGAAGATACCCGCGCACGTGTACTGGCGGCTGCGCAGCGTCTGGGTTATCACCCCAATATCACAGCTCGCAATTTGCAGGCCAGCCGCACCCACCTGCTGGCCTGCCCCTGGCGCCCCGTTGCAAATGATCAGTTCAACCCGATCCTGGATCACTTCTTGCAGGCGATTTGCGAGGCGGCCGCCGTTTATGGGTATCGTGCCCTCGCTTTCCCGGCGGCCTCCGATGCCGAAGAGCTGGTCACTTATAACGACCTGCTGCGTGTGCGCCAGGTCGACGGTTTGGTGCTCTCCAACACCAATTTCGACGACCCGCGCATCCGTTATTTGATTGAGACTGGTTTGCCGTTTGTGGCGTTTGGCCGGTCCAATCCCGAGTGGGAATTTCCCTGGGTCGACGTGGATGGCGCGGTGGGAATGCGTCTGGCGACGGCCCACTTGCTAGCCCAGGGTCACCGCCGTATTGCCTGCCTGATCTGGCCAAACGGCTCGCTGAGCGGCCACTACCGCCAGCAAGGCTATCTGACAACCATGGCCGAGGCGGGGCTGACGGTGCCCGTCGAATGGATGCCGCCCACCGCCAACACGCACGATCACGCCTACGCCAACACTCGAAGCCTGCTCGACCTGCCCGGCGAGCGACGGCCGAGCGCGATTCTGGCCATGACCGACTTGATGGCGGTCGGGGTGATCAACGCCGCGGCCGATGCCGGGTTGACGGTCGGGCGTGACCTGGCGGTGATTGGCTTCGACGACGCACCGATTGCCCGTTACCTGCGGCCGCCCTTGACCTCACTCGCCCAGCCAATTCACGAAATCGGGCGGCGTATCGTCAGTATGCTGGTTCAGCTGATCCAAGGCGAACAGCCGCAGCCATGCCCGGTCCTGCTGCCCCCCACACTCGTCATCCGTGAATCCAGTGCCCACCCGCTGCTCTATTAGCGTTAGACTATGTACTGGGACGCCAGATAAAAGGACATGCACATGCAACTCAAAGCCATGATTTTCGATCTGGACGGCGTGATTACCGATACTTCGGAGTACCATTACCTGGCGTGGCAGCGCCTGGCAGACGAAGAAGGGCTGCCTTTCGACCGCCAGGTCAACGAGCATTTACGCGGTGTCTCGCGCCGCGCCTCGCTGGAAATCATCCTCGACGGGCGACCAGCCAGCGAGGAGCAGATCGACGAGATGATGGCGCGCAAGAATGACTATTACGTCGAGATGCTCGAAGATATCACGCCCGACAACCTGCTGCCCGGCGCCGTGGCATTGCTCGAGGCGCTGCGCGCCCAAGGTATCAAAGTCGCGCTCGGTTCGGCCAGCAAAAATGCGCGCACTGTCCTGAGCAAACTGGGAATCTACGACCTGCTCGATGCCGTCGCCGATGGGTACACCGTCGACCGGCCCAAACCGGCACCCGATCTGTTTTTGAAGGCGGCCGAGATGTTGGGCGTCGCGCCGGCCTTCTGCGCCGTGATGGAAGACGCCGCGGCCGGCATCGATGCTGCCCTGGCCGCCGGCATGTGGGGTGTGGGAGTAGGACCGGTCGAACGGGTCGGCCACGCACATGCCCGCTTCGACAGCCTGGAGGGTGTGACGCCGGCGGCTATCGCAGCGGCCCTGGAGGACGCGTCGTGGACCGTGGCGGAAGCTGCGTTCGACCCCGAAGCTTTGTTGCACAAAGAGACGGTGTTCACCATCGGTAACGGCGCCTTCTGCCTGCGCGGCGCCTTCGAGGAAGGGTACCCCGGCGACATGCCGGCCTGTTTCGTGCACCGGCTGTGGGACGACATGCCGATCAATTTCACCGAGCTGGCCAACAGTCCACGCTGGTGGGGTGCCGATCTGTGGATCGACGGCACGCGTTTTCGTCTCGACCGCGGTACTGTCTTGAGCTTCTACCGGCAGGTCGATCTGCGCACCGGCGCCTTGAGCCGCACCGTGCGCTGGCAGCCGCACGCCGGGGGCCCAACGGTGGAACTGCACTTCGAGCGGTTTGCCAGCCTGGCCAATGCCCACCTGGGCGTGGTGCGCACCCAGGTGCATGTCATCGAGGGCGACCAGGTGAAAGTACGTGTACGCAGCGGGATCGACGATTCGGTCGAAAATACCGGGCTGCTGCACTGGCGGCGCGTGGACCAGGGTCACGGGCATGACGAGGTCTATCTGCACCTGCGCACCCGCGCCACCCAGACCGATCTGGCCGTCGCGGCTGCAGTAACGATGGACGGTGCGGCGACCATGCATGGCATCTCCGATGCCGAGGGCCAGCCAGCGCTGGAGCGCTACGCCACCCTGTCCAACGGTGAGACGTTGACGGTCGACAAGTTTGTCGGTATCGTGGGCGGGTTCGACAGCAGCACCCCGGTAGACGAAGCACTGGCCGTGGCGCGCGGCGCCCGCGGTGACGGCATCGAGGCACTGCGCGCGGCCAACGCAGCAGCCTGGGCACAGCTGTGGGATACGGCCGACGTCATCGTCGAAGGCGACGTCGAGGCGCAGATTGCGCTGCGCTTCAACATCTTCCAGCTCCTGATTGCGGCGCCACGTTTCACCGACCGCGCCAGCATCGGCGCCAAGACCTTGAGCGGTTTTGGTTACCGGCACCACGTTTTCTGGGACACCGAGATTTTCATCCTGCCGCTGTTTACCTATGCACTGCCGGGTCTGGCGCGCAACATGCTGATGTACCGCTGGCACAACCTGCCGGGCGCCCGCGCCAAAGCGGCCGGCAACGGTTACGAAGGGGCGCAGTTCCCCTGGGAAAGCGGCGCCGACGGCCGTGAGGTGACGCCGACCTGGGTGACGCACTTTGCCGATCCCACCCGGCTGGTGCGCATCTGGACGGGCGACATCGAAATCCACATCACGGCCGACGTGGCTTACGCCGTGCTGCAGCACTGGCACCTGACACAGGACGATGCCTGGTTCCGCGATTACGGGGCCGAAATCGTGCTCGACGGCGCCAAATTCTGGGCCAGCGCCGCTAAACTCGAGGACGATGGCCACTATCATTACCGCAACGTCATTGGCCCCGATGAGTACCACGACCGTATCGACGACAACGTGTACACCAACGTTATGGCCAGGTGGCATCTGCAGACGGCACTCGACGTGCTGGCCTGGCTGCACCGCACGGATCCAGCGCGACACGATGCCCTGCGCACGGCGCTCGACCTGAGCGACGGCCGGCTGGCCCATTGGGCCGAGGTGATCGACGGCATGTTCGTCACCGAGGACCCCGAGAGCGGGCTGCTCGAACAGTTCAGCGGCTTTTGGGACCTGACCACACCCGACTTCGACGTGCTGCGCGACCCGGCGCGCACCCGGTCGATGCAGGCGATCCTCGACATCGAGGGGTGCGCCGAGACGCAGAATATCAAACAGCCCGATGTGCTGATGCTCATGTATCTGCTGCCGGAGCGGTTCTCCGACGAGCAGGTCCGTGCCAACTACGAGTTCTACGACCCGCGCACCGACCACGAGCATGGCAGCAGCCTGGGTCCCAGCATCAGCGCCATCATGGCCTGCCGCGTCGGCGACCACGAGGCCGGCTACCAGCACTTCCTGCGGGCGGCACGCGCTGACCTGCTCGATGTGCGGCACAATGCCAACGACGGTATCCATGCCGCGTCGGCCGGCGGCCTGTGGCAGGCGGCGGTATTGGGCTTTGGCGGGCTGCGGATTACCCAGGACGGTTGGTCGGCGCAGCCCCAGCTGCCATCCCACTGGACACGCCTGGCGTTCAAGTTCTACTACGGCGGCGAGCTGCAGACCGTCGATATCAAGATGTAAAGTAGACGAACCGCCAGAGCAATACCATCTGGCCGGGTTATCACACCGAAGCAGGAGGTGGATCAACAAACGACATGCACCGCAACGAAACCGCTCTCAAGGCGAAATTCACCGGCTTGCGCACTAAAGCCATGCAGGTCTTGCCTGGGAGCAGTCGTTTTGGCTGACAAATTCGCTGCCAGCCAAGGTAGAGCGTTTCTTTCACACCATAGGAGGAGATACACCATGAGTAAGTTCCGTATCCTGACGATCGTCACCATGATCGTGGCGATCCTGGTTCTGGCTGCGTGTGGCGGTGGCGCTGCAACACCCACCACCGCGCCTGCTGAACCCACCACCGCGCCCGCTGAGCCCACCACCGCGCCGGCGGCGGAGGCCACCACACCACCGTCAGGCGGCGGCACGTGCAGCGGCACGGTCACCCAGCTCGTGCTGATGGGCTGGTCAAGCTCACCGGCGGAAAACACTCGCCTACAGGAAATCGTCAACGAGTACAACAAGAAGGACCCCTGCGTCCAGGTCACGCTGAGCCAGGTGCCGGACTACGACACCAAGCTGCAGGTCAGCCTGGCCGGCGGCGCACCGCCGGACGTCTTCTACGTCGATGCCTTCAAGTTCTATGATCTGTACGGTGCCAAGGCATTGGACAACGGTAACGACAAGATCGAGGGCCAGGAGGGGTTCATCCCCAACCTCAAGGCGGCTTTCACCACGGAAGGACAGTTCATCTGCCCGCCCAAGGACTTCAGCACGCTGGCGTTGGAGTACAACACGGCCATGTTCGATGCTGCCGGTCTCGAGTATCCTACGGCTGACTGGACGTGGCAGGACCTGGAGAACGCCGCGGCCAAGCTGACCAACAAGGACAAGGGTGTCTACGGCATGTCGATCACGCCGGATATGGCGCGCTGGCTGGCTTTCCTGTACCAGGCCGGTGGCAGCGTCTACAACGCCGATGCCACACAGATGACCATCAACAGCCCCGAGGCGCTGGAAGCCATGAACTTCTACGTCGGCCTGGTCAAGAAGGGTTACGCTGCCGAGCCATCCAGCCTCAGCACCGGTTGGCCGGGTGAAGCCTTTGGCCAGCAGAAGGCGGCTATGGTCATCGAGGGCAACTGGATCATGTCTTACCTCAAGGACCAGTTCCCCGATCTGAAGTTTGGTGTCTCCCAGCTGCCGGTGGGACCCAAGCAGAAGGCCACTCTGTCCTTTACGGTGTGTTACGCGGCACCTGCCAGCGGCAAGAACCTGCCACAGTCGTGGGACCTGATCAACTACCTGACGGGACCCGAAGGCATGGCGGCCTGGACCGGTCTGGGGTTGGCCATGCCCACGCGCACGGATCTGAACGCGGCCTGGGCGCAGAAGTTCCCGGAGCAGCAGTCGTTTGCAGCCGGTGCCGACTATTCGTACCCCTGGCAGTTCGTCGCCGGTTTCCAGGCCGTGATGGATACCTTGAACAGTGGGATGCAGCAGGCTTTTGCTGGCATGGCGACGCCTGAGCAGGTATTGCAGCAGGCTGAGCAAGTAGGCAACGAAGTGCTGTCCAAGCAGAAGTGAGCCGGTCGTCGAGCAACGTGGCTGGTGCTCGCACACAGCCAGCACCAGCTTCGACCAGGGTAGAGGGCCCAGCTTGGTTGTGACTTCTACCCTAAAGACAGTTCGGGGTGGAATCTCTGCGCTTTCAGTGTGTCAACAGGTAGGCTTCACCCTGGATACGAGATAGCCATCGT
>JAYRNS010000735.1:0-3165 GCA_041912075.1 Anaerolineae bacterium | reverse complement strand
TGAGACGTGAGACGTGAGGCGTGGAGGGGTGAAGACGTGAGGCGTGATTCGTAATTCGCTTATTCGTGATCCAATTCGTTGACGGCATTCGTTCGTTGACGGCATTCGTTCGTCGACGGCAATCGCACATGCATCAGGAGAAACCGACGTGACCATCCACATCAAAGTGCTCGGCCCGGGCTGCAATAACTGTCACCTGGTCGAGGAACACGCCCGCGCGGCGATCGCCCAACTCGGTGTCGATGCTGACATCGAGCACGTGACGGATCGCGCCGAATACCCCAAATACAGTCTGCTGTACACACCGGGTCTCGTCATCAACGGCAAGCTGGTCAGCGGCGGTCGCATTCCCAGTGTCGCCGAAATAACGACGTGGCTCAGCAGTGCCCTCGTGACCGCTTGATTGTCCAGCCCTGGCAACCGCAGAGTGATCCATTGCACCGGGCAGAGATGGTTTTTTCACTGCCGGCTCAAGCCAGGTATAATGACCCACACCAGCACTATGGCAAACGCTGCTTACGCAGACACTGGCCATACCGGTTTCTAGTGGGACCATGCCTATGACACAACAAACGACCCGCACCAGCCACCTGGTTACGGCCGACATGTTAGCGAGCCTCCCCGCCCCCGTGCAGCGCTATCTGACCTACACGGGCATTGTCGGCACCCCGTGGATCGATACGGTGCGCATACGTTATGCGGGCAGCTTCCGGATGGCCGTTGACAAACCGTGGATGCCCGTCCGCGCCGAGCAGGTGTACACCACCAACCCACCTGCCTTCCACTGGAAGGCGCGCTTCAAGATGGCCGGGCTGTGGCTGATGACCGCTCATGACACCTACAAGGACGGGCACGGCCACATGTTTGGCAAGGTGGCCGGTCTCATCAAAGTCGTCGATTTCCGCGGTGCCGAGCTCGACCAGGGGACGATGCTGCGCTACCTCAACGAGATGACCTGGTTTCCGACGGCCTTCCTGGGTGACAACATCACCTGGCAGGCCGTCGATGACCACGCGGCCGACGTGACGTTCACCGATCAAGGCAAAAGCGTGCTGGCCCGCCTGTTTTTCGACGATGCCGGCCGGCTGACCGACTTCGTCGCCCAACGTTATCGCGAAAACAAAGGCAGCTTTACCCTCGATACCTGGTCGACACCCATGACCAAACATGGCAGGCTGGCCGGTTTGAACCTGCCGGTGGGCGGCCAGGCGGTGTGGAAGCTGCCGGCGGGTGATCTGCCCTATGCCGACTTGACGCTGTCGTCCATCGAATACAACGTGCCAATCGAGTCGTTTTGAGGATTGTTTGCGCAGCTCTCGCGAAGCCGCGAAGATCGTTAGACCGATGAAGCCCAACTTGCACGTCTGGCAAACAATCGGCACGGCGCTACGTGGTCGGCTCCCGCGACGACGCAGCCGGAGTTTCTCGTTCCAGCTGTTACTGGGCCTCATCATCCTCTCGATTCTGACCACCCTCAGCGCGGGCGTGCCAGCCCTGCTGATCATCCGCAGCCAGCTGCACCGCCAGACCCGCCAGCATTTGACCGACATACAGCAGGCGACCGCATCGCTCTACCGGGCACAATACGCACGCCTCCAGGACCAGATCGAGCTGTTGTCTGCCCGTCCAACTTTTCGCAGCCTGGCGATGGCGCCGGCGTCCGGCGAAATGACCAGTTACCTCGAAGCGTTCCGCACGCAGAGTGACCTGGACGTATTGGTATACTGCCCGCCCGATTCTGCACCGATCAGTCTGGGGTTGATCGTGTCCGAGTGTCCAGATGTGCTAACTTCGGGATATTACCAGCTGGGTGGGCGCCCGGTCCTGCTGGTCACCGACCAGGTGACAGTGGATGATACAGGCGCACCACACACGCTGTATGCTGCGATCTGGCTCAATGAGTCGTTTCTGCGCCAGATGGCGACCAACACCGGTGCCGAACAGGGCCTTGTGTCAGCAGCCGACGGCCGGCGCTTGTTCAGCAGCCAGCCGGCGGTGCTGCCGCGTACGGACGGAGCCGTGTCAACCGCCGTTCGAGCCATGCAAACCGGTGTTGCCCAGACGAGCCCCGACAACCACTTTCTAACGACGGTCTTGCCGCTCACCAACACGGACGACCAGACGATCCTGCTGGCCGAAATCTCGCTACCGATCGAAGAGCTGCGCAACACAGAAGTGTTTGCGTCGACCGTGCTGATTGCCAACACGACGCTGGTCATCCTCCTGGGCGTGGTCGGCGGTGCATTGTACATTCGCCGGCTGACGGCACCCTTGCAGCGTCTCACGCTCGCCGCCGAGCGGGTCAGCGAGGGCGATTTTGCCATACCCCTGGCCGAAATCAGTGGCCCCACGGAAGTTACCACGCTGGCGGCTGCCCTGCGTCAAAGCCAGACCACGATGGTCGAAGCCCTCCACGAAAGGTCGCAGGCATTGGACTGGCTCAACACCTTGATCCAGTCGATTGTCGAAGGGGTCATCACCTTGGAGGCCGGCGGTCGAATTACCTTCATGAGCCAGGGCGCCGAGCGCATCACCCAACGCGGCGGGCGAGAAATGCTGGGTCAATCGATCAATGACTTGTTTCAATTGCCCGACAGCGACCGTGGTGCATTTGCCGACCAGATTCCGCCACCTGGCATCAAACGGCAAATCGAAGTGCGCACGACACAGGGCACACCGCTGGTCCTGGCCGTTACCAGTGCGCCGCTGATGCCGTCGAATAGCGAGACAAATGCCGCCCAGATCGCACTTGTATTGCGCGACGTCACTGCCGAAGAGGCACTGCGCGATCTGCGATCATACTTCCTGGCCAACATTTCCCACGAATTCCGCACACCGCTGAGCACACTGAGCGCTTCGATGGAATTGATGCTCAATGAAGACCTGACGGCAGATGAAATGCGCCGGCTGCTCCAACCCAGTCACCTCAGTCTGATGAGTCTGCAGACCTTGATCGACAATCTCCTGGAGAGCACCAGCATCGAAGCGGGCAGTTTTACGTTGCGTTGCCGGTTGATCCATTTCAACCAGGTGCTGACCGAGGCGCTGCACATCGTCAACCCGCTGCTGCTGCGCCGCCACCAGACGCTCTCACTGGCAGAGCCCATCCAAATCCCTGACGTGTGGGCAGACGCCACCCGGCTGACCCAGGTGTTGGTGAATCTG
>JAYRNS010000734.1:0-3170 GCA_041912075.1 Anaerolineae bacterium | reverse complement strand
ATCGAATACGACAAACCCAAACCAAAACCCGACGTCGTACGCACGCCCACGGTGCAGCGCTGGCGCGGTGCCCTGGCGCGTGCCAGCGCACCCGATGCTTCTGAACGCGTTGAGGTGATGCTAGCGGCCTTAGCTGAATTGACGCAGGGCCGGCACGTCAGTGTACGGTTCGATGCCCAAACCGGTTTGGTACGGACGCTGCGAGGTGATTTCTTTCCGGGCGTGGCCAATTCTGCGCCGGCCATGCTAGAGATGGCTGACAATTTTGTGCACACCTATCAGAAGGCGCTCGTGGGTTCCGCGACGCACTGGCAGCCAGACGACACACCGGATGATGAGGATGAACCGGGCCTGGGACACGAGCCGCTGATTGGCCATGCGGTGCGTTTTCGCCAGACGACGCCGCAGGGTATTCCGGTCAACGGTGCCAAGCTGATTGCCGGATTCAGCGACGAACAGCGCCTGACCCTGTGCCACAGCAGCTGGCTGCCGCTGCCGGCGGATTACGAGCCAGTGGAGGATGTTTGGGGTGATGCGCAGGAGGCTGCCGAACGAGCCAAGGCTCACCTCACCGGGCGCGTCGATACGGACGGGCTGGTGGCCAGGCCAGCGCCCGGCACGCTGGCGGGCCGCGTGCTGCTTCAAGAATACTACATACCGGAGGAGGCGCAGTGGCGTTGGCGGGAATTCATGCAAAGGGCGATGGCGCAAGGGCTTGACTATCGATTCGATTGGGTGCCGGCCTGGCAGTTCTGGGTGATGGCGCCTTCGGTCGCTCGCACGTGGCGGGTGCGCTTCGTACCGCCCATTGACTTTTTGTACGATTATGAATTTGCGATCCACGCCCCGCTCGATTTTTGTGTATACGAAACCAACCAGGCTGCTCTGAATAACACAAAAACCCTGGTGCGTCTGGATATCCCCAATGGCCCGCCGCTCGCCCAGGCGTCCGACTTCCGGCTGTCCGGTGACCAGTTTGCCGAACCAGGGCCGTGTGGTGGTGCCATTGGCAACAGCTTGCGCACAGGCAATGTCTATTATCACCTGCGCCGCGCGCGCGATGCATTTGGCAAGACGATCGTGCCCAACGGTTGGCCGGCCGGTCTGGCAAGGAACTTCGCCATTCCCGGTGATGGCAATACCATGAATGTGCATCTGACGCTCCTCCTCGCTGGCGGTGAATATGACCTGGGTACGGGGAGCCTCAATCTGGGTGCCGTCATTGGGGGCGTGGCTCCGGTGGGTGACGTGGCGGTGGATCGTGACGTGATCCTGCACGAGTACGCCCACAGCCTCCAGCACCGCGTGCAGCCCGATTTGCACGAGACCCCCGGCGCGTTTGGCCGGGCGACCGATGAAGGCCTGGCGTTCTATTTTGCGTGCAGTCTGAACCAACCCGCCGTCACGACAGGGCAGGTGCGGTGGGGTGAGGCGGCCTACAAGGACAACGGCTGGACCGGTCTGGCGTTCCGCGACGTTCAGCGCGGCGCGATCACCAGCCAGCGCGTGGACTTTGATTTCTTGCAGGTCCATAACATTTTCCCTAGATACGGATCAAACCCCGATCCTGCTGGCGACGAGTACGCGTGTGGTATGGCGCTGGCACGCACCCTGTGGGACCTGCGGCGCACATTGGGTCCTGACCTGGTGGATGCCCTGATCCTGCGGGCGCTGAATGTCACGGGTGGGTGGCAGAGCGAGCTGGAATCCCTGGCGGAGGCCTTCATCCATTACGAGCTCGAGCGGGCTGCGGCGGCCCATCATGAAAGCCTGGTACGGCTCACCTTCTGCAGCCGCGGGGTTGCCGCCGATGCCGCCATCCACGATCTACATGTCTTGCGCTGGAACAATTCCGATGTCGTGCTGGCTGCGACGGAAGGCGGTGCGGCCTCCAGCTGCGGCATCAGTGTTGACGGCGGTCAGTCCTGGGCTTCGTTGGGCGTTGGCGCACCGGATGAAACCGTGGCGCTGGCCAGCGTCGATCTGGGCGCGGCCGGCGCTGTCCTGTTTGCGGCGGGGGAGGTGTGGGACAACGCAGCCGGCACGACTCGAAACCAGGTGTTTCGCTATCCGCTGCAACCGGGCGTGCTCGATACAGGTGCAGCTTGGGTGGCATTGTCTGATCTGCCAAATCCAGTGAATAATATATTGTCTTTGCTGGCAATGCCGGCCGCGGTGGCCGGGACCTACTGGTTGTTTGCCGGCAGCGAACAAGGGCTGCTGCGTTACCGCAGCGACACCGCTCAATGGGACACCGTGGCGGCTGTGCCCAACTTCGAGCGTGTCTTCGACCTGCTGCCCACGAGCAACCCGCTGCGGGTCGTCGCGTGCGGCGAGGGAACGACGTATCTTCTCGATCCCGCGAACTTAGCAGCTCCCGTGTGGACGATGCCACAGGGGAACAACGCCGGCGCCAATCGTTTTGCGCTGACGGCGGGCACTACCACCTCCCCAGATGAGGTGAGGATTGGCACGGCCTTCGAAGGTATCTATCTGCTGAATGCAGTGACACAGGCCTTGACCCAGGACGGGACACTCAACCGGCCGGTGTTCAGCCTGTGGGCAGGTTCGGAGACGATTCAGGGCGCACAAACGCCGGTGCTTTACGCCGGCACCAACGACGGTGTCTATCGTCGGGTGGGGAATGCTGCCTGGTCTTCGTTGAATCCAGCAGCAGGGGCTTCGGTCGCCGAGTCCCCTGCCAACACCACGGTCGTAGCGTTGGCGCAGGTCGGCAATCATCTGGTAGCGGCAACGACCGAAAGGGGGCTGTGGGTGTACGAGCCAGCCACCAACTCGTGGACGCGCAGCACAACCGGTTTGCCGCGCACCGGTCGTCTGATCGACCTGCCGGTGCCGGCGAGCGTCAACGGCTGGTCGGCTGTGCTGAGTGCGCCGGCCGCTCTCGACAACGGGGCCTGTGCGTCACACGTCTTCTACCTGCCAAAGGGAGCCAACAATCAGCGACTCATACTCACGCCCAATACGGTTCAAGTGGGCCTGGCGCTGTACTTCGTGTCACCCTACACCAACATTGATCTCGCGGTCATGAACTGGGCGGGTATCCAACCCATCGTCCTTGATGCGGCGCCCGGCCTGGCGCTGCGGGCGCGGACCCGAATTAGCGAGGGGTTCTATGTGCTGGTTGTCCAGGCGCGCGCACAACAGGT
>JAYRNS010000733.1:0-3772 GCA_041912075.1 Anaerolineae bacterium | reverse complement strand
GCCTACGCGGCCACGGCCATGGGCATGCCGCAGCTCATGGGTTTCAACCATGCCCTGGCCGGCTACGCGTCGGCGTCCGAGATGTTTCACGCCTTCGTGGCCAGTACACGGGCCCAAATCCTGGCCTGTTTCGACCTGATCGCCGGCCCGGGACAGACAGCACCCGCGGTACCAGCCCTACGCCGCGGCGACCTGGACAGTGCAGCCGCCCTGGTGGCCGGTCCGACCGCCGCTGCTCGCCTGGCTCTCGCGCTGCGGCGGGCTGTGGCGACCTTTGCGGAGGCGAGCCCGGAAGCATTGGGCGCATTTCCCGATTTTCCCCGAAGGAAAAAATGGTAGATTACCACACACCGAATGGAGGCAAGACATGACTGTCGAAGTGTTCGATTTTACCGGCGAGCGTCGGGACCTGGCGTGGTTGGAGCAGAACTACCGCGTGCAGTTCCTGGATGCCGGTGCCGGCGCCAAGTTCCAGCTGGCGCGCATCGACGTCACCGACGGACCGGCCGTCTTTTTCGTGCAAATCCTGGACAAAAACGGCGCGCCGAAAGTCAACCAGCCCGTGGCCAACCACTGGCCAGGGGTCGAAGACGACGACCAGGCGGTCGATCTGCAGGGTGCCAGCAAGAGTACCTGGCAGCGCCACGCCATCATCCAGCGCACGAGCGGCGTGGGTGACACCGGTTTTGGGTTTGGCGGCGGCTCGGTGATCAAGGAACAGGGCGGCCCGCATACGCTGTGGGTGGTCAGCCCGTCGCTGCCCAGCGATGGCCTGGCGCGGGTGGGCTGGCTGGGTGGTACCAACCATCGTGGACCGTGTCGCCTGACCTTTCGCGAGGTCGAGGCAAGCACACCACCTCCTCCGCCACCACCGCCACCGCCAGGGGATGACGTCATGGCCAAGCTGGAGGCCATCCACGCCGACCTGCGCCGTTTGATGCAGCACCTGGGTGCCGGCTAAGGTAGCACAGGTACGCAAGGAGTCGGCACCCCCAGATGCCGACTCCGCGCGGCCCGATCATCTTGAGGAGTGCTGCACCTGGGGGTGCAGCATGTGCCAGCCACCTAAGACACGTCGGCACCTGGGGGTGCCGACTCCGCGATTTTGGGAACCAGCGACATCTGCGCGACGTCTGCATGATTTGGTCGTCGCGCAGTTTTGGCGCATAATATACCCGACGATGATCGATCCCAGCCTCAGCACGCGCTCGCCAGGCGGAATCTGCGCCTGCGCGGTTGGCGCGTGCCACCATGAAAGGAACTGTTATCTTGATGAAACGATCGTCAAACCTGCTGCTGTTAGCACTCACCACTGTCTTGTTGTTGGTCGTGCTGGCTGGCTGCGGGCTCTCGCTGCCAGCCGCGTCGGCACCGGCGGTGGCACTGCAGACCACACCGGCTGCTACCGTGGCGACAACCCCCGCCGCCACCGTGGCCGCAACGACCGCACCAGAAACCACACCCGCTGCCGCCGTGACCACGACGGTGGCAACCACACCAACGGTAACCACGACCCTTCCTATCACGGGCACCGTCTGGCAATGGACCGAATTCCAGGACACAGCCGAGAAGAATGACATCACCGTCGACGACCCGGCCCAGTACACGCTGACCCTGCTGGCCGATGGCACGGTGGCGGTCCAGGCCGACTGCAACCGCGCAGCCGGTACGTACACCCTGGACGGCAGTTCGCTCACGATCGAGCTGGGCCCGATGACCCTGGCTGCCTGCCCGCCCGAATCGCTGAGCGACGTGTATTTGACGCGGCTGCCCGAAGTGGTCACGTACGTCTTCGACGATCAGGGCCACCTGGTTCTGAACCTGGTGGCCGATGCCGGCAACATGGTCTTCCAGGCCAGCCAGCCGGCCACCGTGACGGGACCCGCGATCAAAGGGGCCTACCAGGCCCTGCTGCCTTCGGCCGACAGTCCGGGCCGTTTCATCGCCTTGACGTTGTTCGATGACAACAGCCTGACGCTGGTCAGTGATTATCTCAATGGCGAACCCGCGATCGAAGAGGTAGGTACCTGGGAACAGGGCGCCGACGACACGATCACCGTCACGTTGACCGGCCAGGCGGACAAACCGTATGACAAACCGGTATCGATCACCTTCCAGGTCGATGGCGACCGGCTCCAGGCCACCAAGTTCGACAAGACGCTCTATGGTGAAGCCGGCCTCAGTCTGCGCCAACAGGCACTCGACGGGGCCGCGTTCAAGGCCAAACGGGCTCTTCTGACCGTCGACTTCCAGGTAGGTCACCCGCTCGATCCGTTCTTCGTCAGCGTCAACGGTGGCGGCGGCATCGACGTCAGTGCCCTATCGGACAAGTGCAGCGGGTTCGTCTCTGGCAGTCCCGTCGCGACCGTGCACTGGCAGGGTGATGCCGACACGGCCAAGATCTTCTTCTTCAGCGACCATGACCCGACACTGATCATCCACCAGCCCGACGGCACGTTCGTGTGCAACGACGACGCCAACCGGCTTCTGCTCGATCCGGTCATCAACCTCGATCATCCGCAGAAGGGCACCTACCACATCTGGGTCGGCAGCGCTGCGCGCGACCAGCTGATTCCTGGCGTGCTGGTGATGACCACGCGACCCGATGTGAACCTCGGAACCTTCGATCTCGGCCAATTCGTCAAGCGGTCGCTCATACCGGAGACGCTTGCCCAGGTGCAGGGCGAGCTTCCGCTGACCCAGGTGACGGGCGCCCTGACCCGGCTGAAGACCACACCGGTGACGCTCACCCCAGGTGCGGCGTTCAAGCCGGTGGAGATCGAGGCCAAGGGTACCGTGCCGGCGTTCGAGATCCAGGTCGAAGGCACCCAGTGCAATGGTTACATCGGTGAGACACCCGACTTCACCTTTGCCTGGTCGGGCAAGGCGGATGAGCTGCGTGTCTTCTTCGAAGGTGACGCCGACACCACTCTGTTGGTCGTGGGACCGAACGGTAAGGTGTCGTGCGCCGATGATGTGGCCACGGGCAAAAACAGCAACCCGCTGCTGGTGATTCCCAATCCGGTGGAAGGCAACTACGCCGTCTACGTGGGCCGGCTCAACAGTGAAAACCCAGTCACGGGCCAGCTGACGGTCACCGACGCGGGCGACGCAGCACCGGTGGTGCTGGAACCGCAGAAGTAACGGCGCCAACGACGGAAAATCAGGAGATACATCAATGAAGAACACATTCATGAGAGTTGGCCTGGTGCTCGGCCTGCTGGCGCTGATCGTGGTTCCGGTCGTGATGGCCCAAAGCGGCAACACCTGGACGGTCAACTTCTTCCCGAACCTGGACTGGGCCGGCACCCCGGCCAGCACCCAATTCGTCCCGGCGCTCAACTACAACTGGGGCACCGGTGCACCGGCATCCAACATGCCAGCCGACAATTGGACCCTGCGCGCGACGACAACCGCCTCTTTCTCGCAGGGTGTCTTCCGCTTCAGCCTGCTGGCGGATGATGAGTTGGTTTTTGTGCTTGATGGTATAACCTACTTCGATACGCGGGGTCAGGGGCTGTCGGGCAAAAACCTGGTCATCGACATCCCGTTGTCGGCGGGCAACCACTCGATGCGGGTCGACTTCCGCGAGTTCACGGGCGATGCGTACCTGTTCGTGAGCTGGGGATTGGTCAAGCCCGGCGGTGGTGGCAGCAGCGGCGGTGGCGCAACCAACCCAAGCTATCCAGGGGTGCCGCCTTTGCCGCCGTCACAGAGCTCGGTCGTGACGCGCTACGGCGACTACACACCGTGTATCCAGCAGAACATCCAT
>JAYRNS010000732.1:0-1592 GCA_041912075.1 Anaerolineae bacterium | reverse complement strand
CGGTAATCACCGCTGCCTGCTGGCCCTCGACCCGCTCGTCGATCGGCACGTACGGTTGGTATTCAGGACCGATGTACTGGGCGCGCGGGCGGATCAGGCGGTTGTCGGCGTACTGCTCGATCAGGTGGGCGGTCCAACCGGAGATGCGGCTGGCGGCGAAGATGGTCGTAAACAAATCGAGCGGGATGCCGGTGCAGTACAAAACCGTGGCCGAGTAGTAGTCCACGTTGGGCGCCAGCTTACGCTCGACGAAGTGGGGGTGCGACAGGGCCCGGTTCTCGATGCGCAGTGCCATTTCGTGCAGGTCCCCGTGGCCCGTTTCGGCGGCCAGCTCGGCCGAGGCACGGCGCAGGACGCGCGCCCGCGGGTCTTCGGTCTTGTACACGCGATGACCGATGCCCATGATGCGTTTGTGGCTGGACATAGCGTTGTCGAACCAGGCATCGACGTTGTCGATCGTACCGACCTCTTCCAACATATCCATGACACCCTGGTTGGCCCCGCCGTGCAGCGGACCCTTGAGTGCGCCCAGGGCACCGGTGATCGAGGCGTACATGTCGGCCTCGGTGCCGGCGATGACACGTGCGGTGAAGGTGGAGGCATTCAAGCCGTGATCGGCCAGGAGTACCAAATAGAGATCCAGGCCTTTCGCCAGCACCGGGTTGGGTTTCTCACCCGTCAACATATACAGGAAGTTGGAGGCGTGGTCCAGCGCAGGGTCTGGTGCTACCAGCGGCAGTCCATTGCGTATGCGGTGAAACGCGGCGATGATCGACGGGAACAGGGCGGTCATGCGCATCGCTTTGCGCAGGTTGTTGTCGTGCGAGTTGTTCTCCTCGTCGGGATCCGACACCGCCAGGCGAGATACCACCGAACGCAGCATGGTCATACCGTTGGCGCTGGCTGGGAAGAGCCTGAGGGAGGCCACGATGTCGTCGGGCAGGGTGCGCTGGGCTGCCAGGTCCGCGACAAACGTGGTCAACTGCTCGCGTGTCGGCAGCACGCCGTACCAGAGAAAGTAGGCGACTTCCTCGTAGTAGGAATTGGCCGCCAGCTCTTCGATCGGGATGCCGCGGTAGGTCAGCCGGCCGGCGGTACCGTCGATGGAGCTAATGGCAGTGGCAGCCGCGATGACACCTTCGAGGCCTTTGGCGACGGCAAGTTGTGCAGCTGGGATTTCGGGCATAACACAGTCCTTTCAACCGGTAAACTGATATTCGTTTATGCCGCACACCGGAGAGGAAAGGGACGAGGTCCTACCAGCTATCCCGGGAGGGAATTGGCCAGGTCAAGCCAGAATTCCAGGTGTGCCGGGTGAGTTATGTCAGCTTCATCCGCACCAGTGGGGCTGACGTCACTTCGGTGGTGTGCCGGCGTGGTCCGCTCGCGGCGTGGATGGCAATCTGAAGGTAACCGGATACAGTTAGAATTATACCTGCGTGGATAGGGGCTGTCAATTTGCTGGGCAAACGGGTTTTGGGAGAAATGGTGAATGACGTTGCCAGTTCGTGTGCATGACAGTTTTGGGGCAACGAATGGCCGTCAACGAATGGGGCAACGAATGCCACGCGGCCCGTTCGTTCATTCGTTCT
>JAYRNS010000731.1:0-2240 GCA_041912075.1 Anaerolineae bacterium | reverse complement strand
CGCAGCGCATCGGCGCGTCGTCGTGGATGGAGCGACAGGCCACAGCAGGAGCTGTGACCTGCGTTATTCTCTTCGTGATTCTTTAGCTTTTTTTCACCTGGCATTAAACCAGGCCGGTTACTATTAGCACAGGGTTGCACGAGAGATGCCAGAGAATAACGGGGCTCTGGCAGCATTGGAAAAGCTCCTTCCTCCTCAAAACGAACGCGAAGAACTCTGGTCAGGGCGGGCCAGAGTTCTTCGCGTTTAGGCTAAATCCACCCAGCGCGTCAGCGCCGCGCGCGCCGCCGCGGCATCCTCACCCGGTGCCAGCTGGCACGGCACCCAGACGGCATTCGCATCCGGTGCGTTCAGCCCTGCCAGGCGGGGATCGTGGTTGGCTGTGGTCGAGAGAATGCCGCGCAGCGGTGTGGCTCGGGTCAACTGGTGCGCCCGGTAGCGCGTGCGCAGGTCCTGGATGGCAATCTGTCCGGGTGCCACGGCCTGGCCGGCCCCGGCCGCGGCGTAGGTCAGCCATGCGCCGGGGTAGAAGCGCGGCGCGAGGATGCGCGTCAGCACCCCCAGCTCGCCCATGGCAATCGCCACCGTCGGCACGGTTGCAGCTTCCAGCGTTTCCAGCACGGGCACCACGTCGATCAGGCGCTGCGCCATCCCCACCAGCTTGACGATCTCGGCCCCGCTGGCGGCCAGTTCAGCGTGGGCGGCCGCAAAATCGGCCGGCATGCCGTCGAAGTGGTGACGTGAGATCATGCGCCGCGCCGGCGAGACGTCACCCAGCGTGGCAAAACTGTCCCATTCGATGTCGATCACGCCGGCCCCCAGGGCTGCGGCCTCACGCAGCACCGCCAGGCGCGCCGCTTCGTCACCGTGGTACTGCCCGCCCTCCCGCAGCGGCCGGTAGGTCACCACCACCGGCCGCGGGCACGCGGTCAGCAGGCGCGGCAGATCGAATTGGGGGATCAGGTCGAGGCGCAGCTCGATGACGTCGGCCAGCGGGGCGAGGGTCGCCAGGCTGGTGAGGGCTGTATCGGTGTCGGGTGCGGCCAGCGAGACACCCAAGAGGGTGCGCGCCGGCCAGGGTACGGGGGTGGTCATTTCCAACGGGTCAGGATCGTTTCGCGCTGGAAGAGGCGCGTGCCGACGATCACCAGGCCCAGGTCGATCACCGCGACGATCAGTGAGGTGATGACGAAGGTCGTGGCGTTGAGCAGGATGATGCCGGTGAACGCACCGATGAACAGGATCATAAACGGCAGAATGACCAGTGCCCCCAGCTGCTCGGCGGCGCGCGGGTCATTGACCCGGCTGCTGATGATGACGCCGACGCTGACCGCGAGGATCGTCAGCAGCGGCACCAGGATCAGCATGACGATCAGCCACATCGGTGCGATAAAGACGCTGAAGACACGGTCGCTCACGGCAAGGAAACGCGCCACGATCAAAAACACCGCATAACACAACCAGGTCATCAGCACCCCCGGCAGGGCCGCGGCCAGGCTTTTGCCGATGAGCAGGCGCGAGGTGGTGATCGGCGTGGCCAGCAGCGGCTCCAGCGAGCGTGTGATCTTTTCGCCGACGATGCTGTAGCTGGCGATGGTGACCGGCACCATAAGCGGCATGATCAGGAAGAGTACCAGCATGTTACTGGCCAGGACCGATTGGATGGCCTCGCGCGGGTCCATGCCGGCAAACAGGGGGTTGTTCAGCATGCCGCGCATCTCTTCCAGATCACCCAGGTTGACCGGAGCGCTGCCGGTGACGAAGAGGAGGATGATGGGAATGGCCGTCATCACCAGCGGCACAAAGATGATCACGTAGAGGATCAGTTTGTTGCGCAGGGTATCGGCCCACTCCTTGCGCATGATCGTGCCGACGTCGTTCATGCCTCGCCTCCCGCCTCGTCGTGGTTCATCAGGCTGAGGTAGACATCCTCCAGGGAGTGTTTGAGTTCGTAGACGAACTGGACCTGCGCACCGTGGCTGACCAGGGCTTCGACCAGGGCCGGGTTCTGGGCGGCGGGGTCGTCGAGATCGATCGTGAGCTGGACGTGGCCGTCGCCGCTGCGGGCAAAGGTGGCGTGTTTGACAAACGACAGCCCGCGCACGACCGGCAGCATGGTCTCGCCGGCCGCGCTGAGCTGTACCACCGTCTGCCGGCCGAAAATCTGGCGGCGCAGCGCCTCGGGTGTGTCGACGGCAATCAGCCGCTGGCGGAAGACGCCGATGCGGTCACACAGGCGT
>JAYRNS010000730.1:0-4103 GCA_041912075.1 Anaerolineae bacterium | reverse complement strand
CAGGGCGACGTGGAGCTGCGCCTCGGGCACGAAGACCAGGCTCTGGTCATGGGCGATGCCGACCGGCTGCACCAGCTGCTGCTCAACCTGGTCGACAATGCCATCAAGTATACACCACCCGGTGGCAAGGTCACGCTGTCACTCTTCTGCAATAACGAAGCGCCACCTTCATTGGCCGCCACGACCGGCACCGCGGTCGCACGTTGGGTAAAGATCGACGTCAACGACACGGGCATCGGTATTGCGGCCGAGGACCTGCCGTTTGTGTTTGACCGTTTCTACCGCTCGGACCGCGCCCGCACCCAACGGGTGGGCGGTAGTGGGCTGGGACTTTCGATTGCGCAGTGGATTGCGCAGGCGCACGACGGTGTCATCACGGTCGTCAGCGAGCACGGACAGGGCAGCACGTTCACGCTGTGGCTGCCAGCCTCAGCGACAAGCATGCTCTTGGCGGCCGATGATGACGACGAGCTGCCAGACCAGGAGCATTCCCCAGTCGAAGTACCGCTGAGTTACCCATCGACCGGGTCAGCCGGCCAAACCATCGAGTTACCAGCATGAACAAACAGATCATTGGCCAACGCCTGCGTCAGCTTGGGCTGACCGTGGCGGTCGCGGAGTCGTGCACAGGAGGGCTGGTGAGCAGCCTGATCACCGACGTGGCCGGCAGCTCAGACTATTTTGTGGGTGGTGCGGTCACGTACGCCAATTCCGCCAAAGAAGGTATTCTGGGTGTCGATCCGTTGACCCTGGCCACCCAGGGGGCCGTGAGTCCAGAGGTGGCGCAGGCCATGGCACGCCAGGTGCGGCGCCTGTTTGGGGCTGACATCGGCCTGGCCGTTACCGGCATCGCCGGACCCGGCGGCGGCACGCCTGAGAAACCGGTTGGCCTGACCTACATCCACCTGTCGGCCGCTGACGAAGAGTGGGGCGAGCGTCACGTCTGGCAAGGGGATCGGCTGGCGAACAAACAGCAGTCGGCGGCGGCCGTGCTGGCGCTGCTGCGGCGCTACCTCGACCAGCAGGTGAGCGGCGACAGCGTACGCGTGGCCGAACTCACACTGCCAGGCTCGATGCCGGTGACCGCCGGTGACACCGTGACCGTCGAGCTCGGGCCGTCCGCAGATGAGTTTCCGCAGCCCCGCGCATTTCTCTGGCGCGGCCAACGGCATCAGATCGCAGCCACCGGACGGCGCTGGCAGGAGAGCGACAGCACTGCGACCTGGCAGTGCCAGCTGGTGCAGACGACCGAGCGCGATACGTTCGAGTTGTGTTATCGGGCGGATACCGGCGTCTGGACGGTGTCACGGGCCTGGCTTCTGCCGCGCGTGGCGTGAACCGAACCACAGAGGTGCCCAACCCACGTTTTACCAGATCGAATCAGGCACCCAGCAGCCACCGTCCGTTACAACCCGACCGACTGCGCTACTTCTTGCAGTACCGCGGCTGAATGTTTGAACGCCGCCAGCTCGGCGTCGTCCATTGCTGGTTCCAGGATCACTTCCACGCCACCCCGATCGACCACCGATGGGAGGCTGAGGCAGATGCCCTCGATCCCAAACTGACCGGTCATCAACGTCGAGACGGGCAGGATCGTATTGTGATCGCGCAGGATCGCTTCAGCCACATTGCGTACACCCAACCCAATCGCGTAAAACGTGGCACCCTTGCGTTCGATGATCTCGTAGGCGGCACGCCGCACGCCGTAGTCGATCGAAGCCCGCACCGTATCGTCGTAACGCACACCCCGCTGGCGGGCAAAATCGGCCAGCGGCAGGCCGGCCACCGTCGCCTGGCTCCACAGTAGGACCTCGCTGTCGCCATGCTCACCAATGACGTAGGCGTGCACGCTGCGCGCATCGATCTGCAGGTGCTGGCCAACGAGCGCACGCAGCCGCGCCGTATCGAGCACGGTCCCAGAGCCCAAAACGCGTCGCGGCCCCAGCCCCGAAATCTTCATGGTTACGTAGGTCAGGATATCGACCGGATTGGCGACGACCAGCAGCACGGCATCGGGCGCTGCCTGCGTGATCTGTGGAATGATGCTGCCAAAAATATCGGTGTTGCGTTTGACCAGCTCCAACCGCGTTTCGCCTGGGCGCTGCGCGGCACCCGCCGTGATCACCACGAGATCGGAACCCGTGCAGTCGGCGTAGCTGCCGGCGCTCACGGTGACGGGACGCACAAACGGTGCACCGTGCATCAAATCCATGGCCTCCCCTTCAGCCTTGCGCTGGTTGACGTCGACGAGCACAATTTCCGACGCGGTACCCGAAATCATCATGGCATACGCGGCACTGGCACCTACGGCGCCGGCACCGATGACGGCAATTTTCATTGGATCCTCCTCCACACTAGTGCACGTGTAACGATACTGCCATGTATTGTTACACGAGAGGAAGTTTTCGTCAACTAGTGCTCTGTTAGGTCAGAAAGTGGTCCGATCCTGCCCCTGTGCGACCGCAGAATGGCGACAAAATCCAACCTAACAGAGCAATACGATACAACGACAAACCACAAAAACACACAGGACACAAAGAATTTTTTGTCTTTTTCTGTGTGCCCTGTGCGCTCTTTGTGGTCAGACCACGGTCCTGTTGAACGTGACTACTGCACGATATCGCGGATCGTGAAGACCTCCCCCGCACTGCGGCCCCAGACATCGGGGAAGTACATCTGGTAACCGTTCGCCGGCAGGGCGCGATATTCACCTGGCAGGCTGGCCCGGATCTGGTAGCGGTAGGTGTAGGTCCCCGCCGGCATCCAGGTGGCAAACAACGCCACCTTCTCGTCGCGCAGCTCGCTGTGGCTGGGCAGCCAGAAAACCCAACCCGGTTCGGGTGACGCGGCTGGTTCACCGGTCAGCTCGGGTCCCTGGGCGAGGATGCTGGTGGTTTTCAGGCTGGTATCGATTGCCTCGGTGCCGGCCGGCAGCGGATCTTCGACGACTACGTAGGTCAGGTCATTCGGCACCACCAGCGTCAGCCGCACGTCGATCACGTCACCCACCGTCGCGCTGGTGGTCACCGGGCACGGCTCGTCCGCGGCCTGACCGCAGCGCGCCAGCCGGTATTCACGCTGAATGGACAGACCCCGGTTTTGCGCCGGAATGTCGTCAGCCGGCAGGAAGTAGCGCAGGTAGGTCGTATAGTACAGTCGCCCGTCACCGGTCTGATCACCAATCGCCGCCCGCTCGAAGACCAACGCATTGGCCGTGTCGCGCAGCATGTTCTGGATATCCTGCTGCAGGGTGGCGGTCTGGTCGACTGTGGCCGGACTGACGGCGCCTTCACCCAGGCTCTGGCCGTTGAGCGTCACCCGGTAGGAGTAATCACCCTTTAGCTCGCCGCTGGCTACCATCCAATCGGTCAGACCCAGGATCGACCAGGAGGTTTCCTGCGTCGTCCGCCAGTGCCCATCCTCGCGCACCGACATCAGCCAGCGCACCGTGTCCGGTGCCACCGCTTCATCGGGTCGCAGGCGAGCGAAGGCCGACAGGATAATCGCCGTGCTGCGCGTATCAGACGTCATGTTCCAGAAGTCGATCGTACCTTCTTCCCAGTGCGCGCCCGCTGCGCTCTCGACGACCGACCCGCGCAGGTTGTCGAGCTAGGTATCGGCGCGGGTGCGCAGACTGCCCGACACCTCATCGGTTGCCGTCAGCGTGGTCGAAGGTGTCACACTGGAAGTCACCGTCAGGGTGCTGGTAGGTGCGATCGTCGCGGCTGGCGGCGTCTCCAATTCGGCCAGGGCCAGGGCCAGGAAAGCCTGCGCATAGTGTGCCAGCCGCTCGCGCGCATCATACGTGGCCACGGTA
The DNA here is from genome assembly GCA_041912075.1 of Anaerolineae bacterium. Lineage (GTDB taxonomy): Bacteria > Chloroflexota > Anaerolineae > SSC4 > Amarolineaceae > SSC4. Next base: position 286 of record JAYRNS010000730.1, on the reverse strand, counting down.
CGGCCCACCGAACCACGCCCGGCCTCGGCCAGGACGTAAAGAATGAAGGCCTGGCGATTCAGTGCATCGTCATCCAGGCTGCGCGGTGCCTGCAGCTGGCGTTCGAGGTAACTCAGCCCGCGATTGAGCACCGTTTGGTCAACAGTCACACCGGCATCCTGCGCCAGCAGCATACCATAAACCACGTAGGCGGAGACGAAGGGGTTGCTTTCTTCACCCTGCCACCAGCCCCAGCCGCCGTCCACGTTCTGGAAGGTGTACAGCCGCTGCAAACCGACGTTCACCT
>JAYRNS010000729.1:0-4994 GCA_041912075.1 Anaerolineae bacterium | reverse complement strand
TACACGCTGTACTACTTCGGGTTCCTGCTCCTGGCACTCAACCTGCTGGTCCTGCTGGTCCTGCTCGTCTGGCTGCGTCAGGCCCGGCAACAGTCGATGCGCGCGGCGCTTCCCCGTTTTGCGGGACGTTGGGTCGGCGCTCAGGTCCTGATTCTGGTGCTGTTCCTGCCCTGGCTGCCCACCGCCATCCGGCAGATCACCAACCCACCGGTGCCGCCCTGGCGCACGCCGGTCAGTGGCGGCACGATGCTCGTGGAGAGCCTGACGGCACTGGGTTTTGGCCAGTCACTGCCGACGGTCGCTGGCTGGGCAGCTGTGTTGGTGGTGGTAGCTCTGGTGCTGTTGGCGTTGCTGCGTCCCTGGTCACACCGCCGGTCAGCGGACCCTACCCCTGGTTGGACGCCCTACTTCCTGCTTGGCTGCACGCTGCTGCCATTACTCGGCATTGCTCTGATTTCGTTTCTGGTGACGCCGCTCTATCACGTGCGTTACGTGTTCACCTATGCACCAACCTTCAGCCTGCTGCTGGCGTTGGGTCTGGTAGAATTATGGCAGATGCGGGCACGAGTGGGACGGATCATGGCCAGCGGGGCCGCGGCAGCCCTCGTCGTCCTCAGCGGCTGGTCCCTGCAGCAGCTTTGGACGAACCCCGCCTTCGCCGCCGATGACCACCGCGGCGCAGTCCAGTTCCTGGCCGATCACTGGCGCCCCGGTGACGTCATACTGGTCAACGCGGGTTATCCCTACACGGCCCTCCTGACCTATTGGGACCTGCCGGTCAGCTGGATCGGGCGTCTGTCCGACTTGACACCGGACGCCGCCGCGCAGCTTGCCGATGCGCCAGGTGCCGTCATCGTGGAAATGGGGAGTGTCGATGGCGATCCCAACCTGGGGTGGGGTCTGCCCACCAGCGATTTTTATGCGATCAGCAGCGCCACGACCCGACAGCGCCTGGCCGGGCTGCGCGCCAGACTGGGCCGGCTCTGGCAGTACCGCATCTACGACACGGTGACCGATCCCACGGGCGTTGTACGTGGGAATCTGCAGGCGTGGCCGATGTTCGAAGACCAGGTATTTGCTGGTGAAGCTAACCTGCGGGTGCAAGGTCTTTGGGGCAGTGCCGCCACCACCGGCTGGGGAAGCACGGCGCAGCACGCACAAGTGGGAAATGGACTGGTGGTGGAAACGCCTCTGACCGCCACGTTGACGGTCACCGCGGGCAACACCCTCCCCGTCCCCCTTCTGTGGCATCGCCCCGTTGATCGGCCGGGGCCGGCACTGGCCACGTCGCTGCGCCTGGTGGACGGCGCGGGTGCGATCTGGGCGCAAACCGACGAGACCGTTGGCGGGAATCGCCAGGATCTGCGGCAGGCCGTGGACGTGTACCAGCCGCTCCAGCTGATGGTGCCGGCGGGTACCGCACCTGGCACCTACCAGCTCGTCCTCGTGCCCTATGACCCGGCCACCGCACAGCCGCTGGCGGTCACGACGGCCGCAGCCGGTGACAGCCGTGAGTGGATTATCGCCAGCATCGCGGTCGAGCGCGCTGAACCGGTCGCACCGCTCCCGGCGCTGGCCACATTTGACGACCAGGTGGCCCTGGTCGCGGCCAACAGCCCGGCCACCACCCTTAGTCCAGGTGATACGATTCCTTTGGAACTCACGTGGCAGGCACAGTCTGGATTTGGCGGTGAGGATTTGATCGTGGTGGTGCAGCTGCTGGACGCCGCTGGTCGCGTGGTCGCCAACAACGAGACCCCCCCACTCGGCGGCCGTTATTCCACGGCGCGCTGGCGCGCGGGCGAGGTGGTGCGCGACCGGCAGACTCTGACGGTCCCGTCCGGCATCGCACCGGGACGGTACCGGCTGGTTGTTGGCTTGTATCAGGCTGCGGATGGTGGGCGTCTGAAGGTGCCCTGTGGGCCAGTGAATCTGAGCCAATGTCTGGTGGCCGACATTCAGTCGATCGAGGTGCAGTGAAAAGAATCGAGCCAGCCTGCTGATTGAGCAGGCTGGCTCTTCGATAATAGCTGGCCGTGCACCCTTCTTCGAGCTGTCGTCCGGGCTTGCTGGTACCAGCTAGCTCAGGCCAGGCGACCCCATGGCACCCGAAGGTAACTGCTTAGTGCTGCTACCTCTCGGTCCTGACACGGTTCACAGGCCCCCGCCGCACGGGACCCAACCATCAACGCCGCTCCGCCCCGCAGTCTCCGGGCAAACAAGCCCTCGGAAGGGAATTCAACCCCGCATGTAGCGGATTTCGGGTACAGGGCACCGCTAGCGCCCCGTCTAGCACGACCGGATGCATGATACCTGATGTGAAGCGCTTTGTCAAAGAAGGGTCAAAGATGGAAATTGAAAACGAAGTGGCGGAGAGGGAGGGATTTGAACCCTCGAGGGCCATAAAGACCCTACGCGCTCTCCAGGCGCGCGCACTCGACCAAGCTATGCGACCTCTCCGCAGTGCGCGTGATTATAGCATTCGGGTCAGGTTTGGCCAAATTGCCCTGAATGATGGATCGTGTTATACTGCCACACGTTACTCTTGCAGAGAGGATGACGCTTTTCCCACATGACCTCAGGTCCGTCAACGATTGCACGGCCGGCGTGCCGCTATCTCGGTACTACCCACGACGCCACCGTGCACTGCGGGTATGCGACCCGCGAAAACGTTTGTTACGCGGCCGCGCGCCGGCAGTCGATCAACCTGGAATTTCAAGAGACCTACTGTCTTGGTGGACCGTACGAAGAGTGTGCGCGCTTCCAGGAGGCTCAGGGTGCCGTTGCCAGTACGGCCAGCCGGCCGGCTGAGGTGATTGCACCGGTGTCTGATCCTCCCTCCGGCGGCGTGGCCTGGCGCCCGTTGCTTCTGGGTGCGGCCGGTGTGATCGCTATCGCCTTCCTGGCTTTTCTGCTGCTGCGTCCAGCGGCAGCACCCGCTTCGCCCAGCACACCTACCACCGTCCCGACTGCCGCGCCCATCACGCCGACGGATGCGCCATTGGCTGTCCTGGACCTTACGAACACACCGGCCCCAACCAATACCATCATGCCGGCGTCCACCGCCACCACGCGCCCGACGATACCGACTGCTACATCGACGTCAACCAGCACACCGACAACCGCACCCACGGCAACGGCCACGGCTGGTGCAACCGCAGCCGCGACGATCACGCCGACGGTCGTTATCACCGGTCCATACCTGATTACCGCCGACATCGTCAACGTGCGCGAAGGACCTGGTGTGACGTACAGGGCACTCGGTGTCCTGCAAAACGGAGAGCGATGGCCGGTGCAGGGGCGCAACGCGGCGGGCGACTGGGTGCAGGGCTGCTGTCTGGCGGGTCTGCCCGGTTGGATCACGACCCAGTTCGTCACGGTCAGCGTGCCCATCGGTGATCTACCGATCATCGAGGTAGTGGTGCCGGTGACACCCACCGTCGGGATCACGGTCACCGCCACCATCACACCCTGAGTGTGAGCCGTAACGACTGACGCCACCCCTGACACTGATTGACGTCTCTCCCGGCCTGCCCGCGCCGGGGGGTGGCTTGACTGGTTTCGAGTCCGGTCGCTGAGCCGGCAGCGGCGCCAGGTTTGGCGGCCCAGGAACGAAGACACCGCAGTCTGCGAGACCTGCGGTGTCTGTGTCTTGTATGGCCTGAGCCATGGCCCTGCACCCACTATTTGGGCACGATGGGCAGGTGACGTTGGCAGGCGGAGAGGGAGGGATTTGAACCCTCGAGGGTGATAAGCCCTACGCGTTTTCGAGACGCGCGCACTCAGCCGAACTATGCGACCTCTCCTCATGTGGGCTAAAGCGTCCGAATTATAGCACAAGGCTCCGTGGCTGCAAAAAACCTGTCCATCAGAGAATGTCGTGCAGATTCATCCAGCTGGTACTTCCACCGTGACCGCTGACCAGGTCACCACCCCGCCGCCAATCGGGCCCGCGGCCTGGCCCGCTGATTCGGTGGGTCTCCCACTGTTGCGACTGGCGCCAGCTGGTTGCGTAAGCCTCTTGCGGCTCAGCCAGCACCGTGGGGTGTTGAACCTGATCACGCCGCGCGGTGACCTGGTGGCGGTGGTAGAAGATGCCATCGGTCCCGGTCCTTTCAACATTGTCGTGGCTGCTTGGGATCGCTTTGTCGCAGCGATCGAGCCTGACGATCCCGCATATCTGAGCGATTACGATTTGGCGGTGGGTTCGCTGTCGATCACCCTGTGCCACGCCCCGACATGGAATCCTGATCCAAAGTGGCCGGAAATCGCGCAATCACCAGCTGTGACCGCAAACCTTGACCACCTCCGCGTCTGGTTTGGGCAGCAGCGCGGGGCACCTCTGGACCGTTTCACCGCAACCGCCTTCCAGCAGGCAGCCAGCCAGGTTGTCACACCGGCGGCTGCAAACGAACGCTGGCAAGGCCTCGCCCGTCTGCTGGGTCTTGGACCAGGTCTGACGCCGTTGGGGGACGATTGGCTGGCCGGCTGGCTGCTGCGACAGCACCTGGCCTTGTACTGCGCTGCTCCCGGCTCCGATTTGCCAGGTTACCCCCCTCTCGATATGATTGCAGCATTCATCACCGAACGGGCCGCCAGCCAGACGACCCGACTCAGCCAGGCCTGGCTGCGTGCCGCCGCGGCCGGCTGGGTGGATGAGCCCTGGCACCAGCTGCTGCGCACCCTGGTCAGCGGACCACCCATCGAGATGGCACGTGCGGCAGCACGCATCGTGCAGCACGGCGCCACCTCTGGGTATGCCATGCTGGCTGGTTTCTTACAGGAGACAATTGTGTGACAAATCCACCGAAACCCCCACGGCCCTCGCCCGCGCGTACCCTCTATAGTCTCATGTTTTGGCTGTTGGTCTACCTGGTCGGTATGGGCGTTGGCAGTACGATCGCCTGGCTAGCTGGCGCCGATGTTAACCTGCAGATGATCAGTGGTCTGGCTACCGGTTTTGTGTTTGTCATCATCGCCAACCGCTGGGTGCG
>JAYRNS010000728.1:0-6735 GCA_041912075.1 Anaerolineae bacterium | reverse complement strand
TGGACTGCGGCAGCCATGCTGCCGCCTTGAACTCGTGATGTCTGGCGGCTAAATAAAGCGCAAGCATGGCTTGTGCACGCCAAAGTGCAGGCTTGGTGGGAACGCGTGAGACGGTAAGGAATGAGCGAACTTAGTGAAGTTGCCGAACGGATTCGAGCCTGTACCCTGTGTGACCTGTGCCAGGGCCGGACGCACGCGGTGCCTGGTGAAGGACCTGAAGACGCGCAGATCATGCTCATCGGCGAAGGCCCCGGCGCACAGGAAGACCTCCAGGGCCGGCCGTTCGTTGGCGCCTCTGGCCAGTTCATGGCCGAAACCCTGGCCCAGGCCGGCATCCGCCGCCAGGACGTGTTCATCACCAACGTCGTCAAATGCCGCCCACCGGGCAACCGTGATCCGCTGCCTGAAGAAATGGATACCTGTACCCAGGTCTATCTGGACCTGCAGATTGCGCTCATCCAACCCAAAATGATCGTCACGCTCGGCCGCTTCTCGATGGGCCATTTTTTCCCACACGCCTCGATTTCGCGCATCCATGGGCAACCCCAGCGCGTCGGTGAGGTGATCGTGTATCCCATGCTGCACCCGGCGGCTGCCCTGCGCCGCCCGGAGTGGAAGACGGCCTTCATCGCCGATGCCCAACGGATTCCCGAGCTGCTTACGGGTGCGCTAACCGATGCGGTGACCAATCAGGCAGAGGCCGGCACCACACATCCGGAGCCGCCAGCCGACCCATTGGCCGCGCCAACGACACCGCCGGCCCTATCGGCTGACGACGAACCACAGCAATTGTCCCTGTTCTGAATGATCGCCGGGCCTCACCTACAGAGTGACGCCCGGCCTGTACGATGGAGGTTTTGATTCTGTGTCTGACACGATGCGTATCATCCCCCTGGGCGGCGTGGGGGAAATCGGCAAAAACATGCTGGTACTCGAATATGCCGCCAATATCCTGGTGATCGACGCCGGTTTGATGTTCCCGGAGAGTGACATGCTCGGCATCGACATCGTCATCCCCGACATCGAATACCTGCTCGAACGTCGCGACTGGGTGCGCGGCATCGTCCTGACCCACGGTCACGAAGACCACATCGGTGCCCTGCCCTATATCCTGCCCGACCTGCCCGTTCCGGTGTTTGCCACGCCCCTGACGCGCGGTCTGGTCGAGGTCAAGCTCAAGGAACACCGGATTTCCAATGCCGACCTGCGCACGGTATCCCCATCCGACGTCCTGACGCTGGGGCCGTTTACGGTCGAGTTCTTTCACGTCTGTCACAGCATTCCCGATTCGGTCGGGGTTGCCGTCACCACAACGGTGGGAACGGTGGTGCTGACCAGCGACTATAAGTTCGACTCGCATCCCATCGACAGCAAACTCACCGATTTTGCCAAACTGACGGAGCTGGGCAACCGCGGTGTCATGCTGCTGATGGGCGACTCGACCAATGCCGAGTCCGAGGGGTTTACCCCATCCGAACGCGACGTCGGCCTGGTGTTCGACCGCATCGTGGGCGAGGCCCCCGGCCGCGTCATTGTGGCGACCTTTGCCTCGAATATCTCACGCATCCAGCAGGTCATGGAAACGGCGCACCGGTTCAACCGCCGTGTCGGTTTCGTGGGCCGCAGCATGCTGAGCAACGTCAAAATGGCCGCCCAGCTTGGTTACATCAGCTCACCGCCTGACGAGTGGCTGAGCGTCGAACAGATGAATTCGCTCTCGCCCCAGCAAGTCGTCGTCATCTGCACTGGCAGCCAGGGGGAGCCCACCTCAGCCCTGGTGCGCATGGCCATGCACGAACACCGCAGCCTGGAGATCCGCCACGGCGACACGGTGATCATCTCAGCCACACCCATCCCGGGCAACGAAGTCCTGGTGAGCCGGACTGTCGACAACCTGTTCCGTCTCGGCGCTAACGTCTACTATTCCAGCTTGCGCGACGTACACGTCTCCGGCCATGGCAGCCGCGAAGACTACCGGCTGATGCTCAGCCTCACCCGGCCCAAGTTTTTTGTACCGGTGCACGGCGAATATCGTCACCTCGTGCTGCACGCCCGTCTGGCGGCTGATATGGGGGTCCCCGAGGAAAACATCCGCATCATCGAAAGTGGGCAGGTGCTCGAATTGGCGGCCGACAGCCTTACGATCGGGGAGCGGGTCACCGAGGGGCACGTGCTGGTCGATGGCCTGCAGATTGGTGAAATTAGCGACGTCGTCATGCGCGACCGGCACCACCTGGCCACAGACGGGTTTGTCGTCGTCATCGTCGCTCTGAATGGAACCGGGCAGATGGTGGGCGAACCGGAGATCCTGACTCGTGGTTTCGTGGCGGTCGACGAGAGTGAAGAGCTGCTGGCTCAGGCGCGCAGCCGGGTGCGTGAGGCGATTGCCAACAACGTGCCACACGGGGTGGTGGCTTCGCGTGTGAAAGAGGTGCTGGCCGATTTTCTCTACCGGCAGACGCGCCGCCGGCCAATGGTGCTGCCCTACGTGGTGGAAGTTTGACCGAACGCTTTGTGTGTTGTAGGACCGCTCTCCTTCGTGAGACGCCGCCCGTCACGTAACCGGTTTTCGCTGTTTGCGCAAAATGTGATACAATAGGCCCAGGCAACGAACATTTGGTCTGTGCTGGAAGACCAGGTCGTTGCCCGGATCACCAGCATGGCCAAACAAGCAAACAAAAAAACTACTGCCAGCCGCAGCAAAAAAGAGCCTAACAAGAGCCGGCCACCGGCGGCCAAAACCGGCACTCGTGCAGGTACGAGCGCGCGGTCGAAACGCGCCCCTGAGCCATCGGCCGCGATCGACATTGGCGGCTTCCTCGATCGTTTCCTGGAGTTCATCGTACGCGATGACACGATCGGGGTGATCCTGCTGATCATGTCCGCGCTGACCTTTTTCAGCCTGATTTCGCCGCGCGGCAGCCTGACCGAAGGCTGGATCCAGGGTCTCAGCCGTGGCGTCGGAATAATGGTATGGCTGCTGCCGGTGCTGTTTGGCGCAGTCGGGTTGTGGCTCGTCTTGCGGCGCGTCGCCAGCCATCGCGCGCCGGCCTGGTATCGGATTGCCGGCCTGATCGTCCTGTTTTTGGTGATGACCGTGCTGGCGCACCTGGCCAGCAATTCGGCCGACCCGGCGATGCTGGCCAACCAGGGTGGCGGTGGCGGCCGTCTCGGCTACGTAGTGAGTCAGTTCCTGGTGGGCCAGCTCGGGACAATTGGAACTGCCATCGTACTGTTGATGTTGACCTTGATTGGACTGGCTCTGATCGTAGGGCCGTCATCGCTGCGCAGCCTGTGGGCCCGGCTGCGGGGACACGAGGTGCCAGCCGAGCAGCCACCCCCTCTCCTGGTAGAACCGCTGCCCATCACACCGGAGCCACCCTCCCTGCTGCAGCGCTCGCGCCAGTGGCTGATCGCCACGTTCCCGCGCCTGGGTGGTGGCTCGGCCGCCGAGGCCGATGCCGCCGGCACACTCGACCCGCGCGTCGTGGGCAGTGCCCCCCTCAGCGGTGCCACGTGGTACGAACAGGCCACCGCACGCAGCGCCAGCGGAGCACCGGGCAGCACGGCAGTGGCAGCTCAGGCGCGGCCTGGTTCACCGGCGAGCCCGACGTTTCCCCGCGTCGCGGGGGGGCCGTCGGCGTGGCGGCTGCCGCTGGTCGACGACATTCTCGACGAAGGTCCCGAACAAGAACTGAGCGCCGAAGACCTGGCCCGCCGTGCCCGGCTGATCGAAGACACGCTGCGCTCGTTCGGCGTACCGGTCACGGTGGTCGAAGTCAACCGCGGGCCGGCCGTCACGCAGTTTGGCCTGCGGCCCGATTTCGTCAAAAAGCGCTACCGCCGCAGCGATGTCGAAGTGCGCCAGGAAGCAGCGCAGCGGCTGCGCAGCCTGACGCGCAACGAGCGGGCACAGCTCGAGGCCGATGCCCGTACACGCCTCTCGCGCGCCGGTAACGACTACCCCACACCCGAACAGCTCGAAGCGCAGATGCTCGACCTGCTGGCCGGCAGCGTCGATCGCTATATGGAAAAAGACGTCAAGATCAAGGTGGCGCGCATCCAGGCATTGTCGAACGATCTGGCCCTGGCCCTGGAAGCAGCCCCGATTCGCATCGAAGCACCGGTGCCGGGGCGTTCGATCGTCGGTCTGGAGGTACCCAACCTGCAGACGACGCTTGTTTCGCTGCGCAGTGTCCTGGAGTCCGAAGCCTACCGTGTGCTCAAATCACCGCTCAAACTGCCGCTGGGGCAGGACGTGTCGGGCCAGCCGGCCGTGGCCGATATGGTGCGTATGCCGCACCTGCTCATCGCCGGCGCCACTGGGTCGGGCAAATCGGTGTGTGTCAACTCGCTGATCGCCAGCCTGCTCTTTAGCCACACGCCTGATACGCTGCGTTTTCTGATGGTCGACCCCAAGATGGTCGAGCTGACCACCTACAACGGGATTCCGCATTTGATCGCACCGGTGGTCACCGAGGTCGATCGGGTGGTGCCGGTGCTGGCCTGGGCCACGCGTGAGATGGACCGGCGTTACAAACTGTTCAGCCACACCGGCGCGCGCAACATCGACAGTTACAACGAAAAAATGACGGCGCGCCACGAGCCCATCCTGCCCTTTATCATCATCATCATCGACGAACTGGCCGACCTGATGATGGCCGCACCGGACGAGGTGGAGCGCTACATCTGCCGCCTGGCCCAGATGGCCCGTGCGACCGGGATCCACCTGATCCTGGCGACGCAGCGGCCCAGCGTCGACGTGGTGACCGGTCTGATCAAGGCCAACTTTCCGGCCCGCATCGCCTTTGCCGTCACCAGCCAGATCGACTCACGCGTGATCCTGGATACGCCCGGGGCTGAACGTCTGCTGGGTCGTGGCGACATGCTCTTTATGGAACCGACATCGCCCAACCTGGCACGTCTGCAGGGTTGTTTCGTGTCGGATCATGAGCTGCACCAGCTGGTCGAGCACTGGCAGCGTGCCCAGGCGGCGCAGCTGCCCACCTCGGACACAGCAGGGGGCGAAGAGCCACTGCCAGGGAGTTCGCCGCGTGCGGCAGCGCCGGCGGCGGTTCCTCCGGAAACGCATGCACCGGTGGCTGCCTTCCCGCGTGGGCTGAGCGGGACCTCGCCGTCCTCGCCATCCGCCAGCCATACGGACGAGGTGCCGGTGTCTACCATGCCACCACCGGGCACCATGATCCAGCCACCGATGTTCGAAGAAATGTTCGGCGCCCAGAGCGGCGGTGCGCTGCCGGGCCGCGATGCCCTGTACGACGAAGCCGTCAGCATCGTGCGCGAAGCCAACCGTGCCTCGGTTTCACTCCTCCAGCGGCGTCTGCGCGTAGGGTATACCCGGGCGGCGCGCCTGATCGAGATGATGGAAGCCGATGGCATCGTCGGCCCCGACCAGGGCGGCTCGCGCGGCCGCGACGTGGTTCCAGCCGCCAGAGATGCCAACTCTTGAAGGGTTGGCATCTCTGGCGGTGAACGCAATTCAAGAGATGCCAACTCTTGAAGACTTGGCAACTCTGATCTGGAGAGACGCCTATGACGATCGGACACGTCAAAACGGTCGATATCGACCAGGAGATGCAGGTCGCGTACCTGGACTATGCCATGAGTGTGATCGTGGCGCGGGCGCTGCCCGACGTGCGCGACGGGCTCAAGCCGGTCCACCGCCGCATCCTGTACGCCATGCACGACCTGGGCCTGACGCACGACAAACCGTACCGCAAGAGTGCCCGTATCGTCGGTGAAGTCCTGGGCAAGTATCACCCCCACGGTGACGCGGCCGTGTACGAATCCATGGTCCGTATGGCGCAGGACTTTTCCCTGCGTTATCCCCTGGTCGATGGTCAGGGCAACTTCGGCTCGATCGACGGCGATAACGCCGCCGCCATGCGCTACACCGAGGCGCGCCTGGCCCCCATTGCGCGTACGATGCTCGACGATATCAACAAAGACACGGTCGAGTTCGGCCCTAATTTCGACGAGTCCCTGCGCGAGCCGGCGATTCTGCCCGCACTCTTGCCGAATCTTCTGGTCAACGGTGCCAGCGGCATTGCCGTCGGTATGGCCACCAATATCCCGCCGCACAACCTGGGCGAGGTGTGTGATGCGCTCTGTTACCTGATCGACCACTACCACCGCACCGACGATGTCACCATCAACGATTTGCTCCAGTTCATCAAAGGTCCCGATTTTCCCACCGGCGGGCTCGTCTTCCGCTACAGCCGCAGCGGCAGCGGTGAAGAAGACGATTTGATCGCGCAGAGTTACGCGGTGGGCCGCGGCCGCTACGTGGTACAGGCCAAAGCGCATATGGAGGAAATGTCGCGTAACCGCAACCGCATCGTCGTCACCGAACTGCCCTACCAGACCAACAAGACCCGCCTGCTGGAGCGCATCGCCGAGCTGGCACGCGAAGGACGTCTGGAGGGCATCAGCGATCTGCGCGACGAATCGGACCGGACCGGGATGCGCGTGGTCGTGGAGCTGACGCGCACCGCCGACCCGCGCGCCGTGCTCGACGACCTGTTCAAGCTCACGCCGATGCAGCAGACCTTTGGCGTCTCGCTGCTGGCCCTGGTCGATGGCGAACCGCGGCTGTTGTCGCTCAAAAAGCTGCTGCTGCACTACATCGAGCACCGGCGCGAAATCATCCGCCGGCGCAGCGAGTTCGACCTGGCACGCGCCCGGGCCCGAGCGCACATCGTCGAAGGTCTGTTG
>JAYRNS010000727.1:0-11803 GCA_041912075.1 Anaerolineae bacterium | reverse complement strand
TATTCCCGGTAGATCCGCACCCGCCGCTGCGGCTCGCGCCCATAACTGTGCGAAAGCAGGTTGGCCTCGCGCGCAAGCTGGTGCTGCAGGCGCCGCACGTATGCGCCCTGCGGGGCCAGCTCGACCGCTGCCGCACCCGAAAGCACGTGCTGGATGGCGTCGCGCGCTTCCTGCATGGCCTGGGAAAAGGTATCGACCGGCTGCACCGTCAGACCAAATACGTCGGCCAGACACATCTCCATCTGGGTGACGGTGTTGGACCGCAGCACGTACACCGCAATGCCACGCCGTTCAGCTTCGGCCAGCGGCTGGGGTTGTTTGCGATAGTAATTCTTCAGCGTAATGACCATGTCCGCCTGGCGCAGTTCGTCGACGATCTGCACCGGTACCCGCAGGTTTTGCGCGGCCTGGCGCAGGCGCTGCTGGCCAATACCGTACGGATAAATGCGGCGCATGCGCGCCGTGCCATTTTCCGACCGCGTGGGGGTGACGGCGACAGGCTCAGCGTAGCCTTCGTCGTCGTAGCGGGTCGATGGTGCGGGCACCGAACGGCGTGCGACGTGGCTGCTGGCGCTTTCGATTTGCACCTGTTCGACCTGGACCTGGCCCTGGGCGTCGCGATAGCGAATTTCGGCTGGCAGCGCCCGTCCGCGCAGCAGTGCATCGACGGCCGCGGCCACGTCATGGTGAATGGCCAGCCGCTGCCGGTCCTGGATTTCGACCAGGATATCGAACGTGGGGGGGGCGCGTCGCTCCAGAACCGATTTTTGGGTGCCGCGCCGCCGCGCTTCTTCGTCGCTCAGTGTGACACTCTCGATCCCACCCACCAGGTCAGACAACGTCGGGTTGAGCAGCAGGTTTTCCAGCGAGTTGCCGTGCGCGGTGCCAATCAACGTCACACCGCGTTCGGCAATCGTGCGCGCGGCCGCGGCCTCCTGCTCACGCCCGATCTCGTCGATGATGATGACTTCGGGCATGTGGTTTTCCACCGCTTCGATCATCACTTCGTGCTGCAGCGAGGGCGTCGGCACCTGCATGCGGCGTGCCCGCCCAATGGACGGGTGCGGGATGTCCCCGTCACCGCCGATTTCGTTCGAAGTGTCGACGATCACCACCCGTTTTTTGTCGGCCAGCACCCGCGCCGATTCGCGCAGCAGGGTGGTTTTGCCCACTCCTGGCCGGCCCAAGAGCAGGATGCTCTTACCCGACTGGACGATGTCTTCGATGATGTCGATCGTACCGTAGACCGCACGACCCACCCGGCAGGTCATGCCAATGATGCTGCCCTGGCGGTTGCGCAGGCATGAGATGCGGTGCAGCGTGCGCTCGATGCCGGCACGGTTGTCGGCGGTGAACTCGCCGATGCGGGAGACGATGTAACTGAGATCGGCCTGGTTGACTTCATTGCTGCTCAGGGTAACTTCATCGCTCACAAAACGGGCTTCTGGCACACGGCCCAGGTCCAATACGATTTCGAGCAGGTCGTCGCCGTGATTGGCCGCCCGCAGCGGCTCCTGAATGTGCCCTGGCAGCACCGACAGCAGGGCATCGAGATCGTCTGTGATTCTGTATTGTGTCATCCGAACCTTTCAGAGTGGACCCGTAACGGCATGCGCGACCAGGACTGGTATGGCCTGGGGCACTGCGTCCTTGACGCGCACCGTCAGATGTTTCACCAACCGGCTGCGGCGTATATAGGGCTGAAATCCAGCATCCTGGAGCGGCAAACGGATGTCGCTCTGATAGTCACGCACGGCGCAGTAGATGGGTTTGTTACGGTCGGGTCGGTTGAGTGTCGCCAGGCAGTGGTTCAACAATGCCGGCACCGCCACGTGATGGTTGTCTGCACTCCAGATACGCAGCCAATGGCCAGCCGGTCCGGACTGAATGTGCGCCGCGCCGGTCACCTCGCCCTGTTGGCTCAGCACGTAACCCTGCGAGTGCAGCAGGGGTGTTTCCCACCAAAGGGGTGGAAAACCACTGTTTTCGCTCTCCAGTGCCCCTTCAGCCTGCTGAACGACGGGCGGCGTCACCGCCTGATACAACCGCTGCATGCCCCAGCTGTCGCCACTGTGCTGCGGGTGAATGCCGGCAGTCTGTCCACCCCTCACCGGTGCACCACCCACCAGGCAGTAGACAGTTTCCTGGGTGTACGGCACAAAGCCGACCTGCCGCAGGACGTCTACCTCGCTTCCACCCTCCGCCGCACTGGCAAACATACGCTGCACACCGTGTTCACCCGCCTCGGCCGAACATTTGGTCAGCAGGCGCAGCCAGATATCATCGGTCGCACCGCCGGTGCGCAGGGTTGGGGCCAGAACGAGCACGTCACTCTCCGGTCGTGCGGGGCGTTTGAGGATTTGGGCAAACCCGGCCAGGCGCCGTCCCTGCTGGCGCATCTGCAGCACGTAGGTCGCCACACCGGTGGCTCGCCAGGGAAACGGACCGAGCACAGCAATCATCAACGGACTGCGCGGGCGTGTCAGTGCCTGGACCATGTCCAGACGCTCGGCCGAACGCTGCAGACGATACACCAATAGGCTGTGGCGTAATCCAAACGGTGTAACCACCGGTCAAGTTCCTCTCGCGAGCCAGGCACGATGCAGCCCGACCAACCGGCCTGCTTTCAAGGTGAAACGCCTGTCTGTCCGCTGTGCCCACCAGCGCGGTTCACCTGGTAAACCGTCCAGAGAACGCGCAGCGGGTGCAGCCGCGCTGCTGCATGCTGTATTAAAGAACTATTTTACACCGCTTTGGCCTGTGTCGCAAGAATAGTGGCAGGAAATCAATTCTAGTTCAGGAACAACTGACCGGTTGGTCCGACGACCAGACCCTGTTGAGCATCGATGGTCGAAACCATGAAATGGAGCAGGCGGTGCTCGCGCAGCAGCAGCTGCTGCTCGCGCACCAGAAGCTCGCGCGCCGAGTCAAACGTCAAGAGATCCTGTTTGTCGGCCGTGGGCACCTGGAGTGCGATCGCAATCAGGTAGGCCAAATCGACCGGATCATCCGGCATATCCTCGGCGCCGATTTGTGCCGTGGCGTCGTCGCTCAGCAGCTGCAAGTAGGCAGCAATACGCGGACGCAGCCGGGCAACGAGGGCGCGGGTCGTGACTGTGGAGGATGCAGCCAGCGGGTAGGTTTCCACCTCAGCCGCGAGATAAGGTTCGTTCTCCAACAAACGACGGATGCGAAAACGGCCGGTGCCGGTGGTTTCGATATTCATGCGTCCGCCGGGCAGCGGCTCCACATGCGTGATCTTGGCCAGCGTACCCACCTGATGCGGTGTGGCAACGCCTCCGACCTCCTGTCCTTCGCGAATCAATACCACGCCAAAAGGCGTGTTGTCCGCCATGCAGCGCTGAATCATCAGCTTGTACCGCTCTTCGAAGATGTGCAGCGGCAGCACCATTCCCGGAAACAATACTGTGTTGAGCGGAAATAGTGGTAGTTGCATGCCTGAGCTCCTCATTCTGCGTCATCGTCCTGGTCTTCGCCACCTAGAACCACCTCAAGCTTCATAAATTCGCGCAGGACGTTGGTGGCATAAGCCCCTTTGGGCAGCTGAAATCGCAGCCACAAACCTGGCTGCGCGGCGTTGATGCTCAGATCGGCCACCAGCAAACGCCCCAGGCGACGGCTGCCCATCACCCCTGCTTTTTTGTACGTCGCCGCTGGCACGCCAACCTCGTTCAACACACCGGCCTCCAGCTCGCCGGCCGGACCCATCGCCGCCATCATCTTGCTGCCCACCATCGGCCCGGTGTGGCTGATTTCACGCGCCACAAAACGCGCCTGTTCGCGCACCGCATCCTCGACGATGAACAGCCCCCCGGTGGCGTGTTTTTTGGCGACGTCACCCTGTAGCAGGCTGAAAAACAGACCCGCCTCCAGCCGGCGCACCAGGTAGAGATTGAAAACCGCCGCCTGAAACGCCGACACCAGCAGATCGCGCAGCCATCTCTGGCTCGGGCTCCGCCCGAGTCGCTGGCTCGGGCCGTGCCCCATCAAGAGTTGATAACCCTGTACGGCATTGTCACCCGTGCGCCCGAAGCGCTGTGGTCCGTAATAATTGGGCAGCCCGTGATCGAGCAGTGCACGGGCAATGGCCTCGGCGCGCGGCACTGCCTCAGCCACCGGATCGGCCACGAAGATGGTGAAGCGGTTGCCGAGGAGATGACCGGGACGCAGCTTGTTGCGGTGGGCACGCACCCAATTCACCTGGAACGGCAGCCGGTCCGTCAGGCGCGCCGCCGCCGTTTGCGGGTCGATGCCCGGTACGGAAAAGGTCTGCGTCACCAGCGCCTGGCGGTCCTTGAGCCCTGCATAACCGATGTCGCGCACCGGTACGTCGAAACAGCGCCCCAGCTGAATGGCCACATCGCGCGTCGTCCAGCCGGCACGGGTCAGGTTGATGTAGACGTGTGGCCCGCTGCCTTCGGCGTCATACAGCGGCACTTCGTCGACGATGAAGTGCTCAGGAACCTGCTTGATGCTGCCGCCGATCCCGGGCAAATCGGGGGTGACGAATGGGAGCGTGAGACCCTGCCAACTCGATTCGAGCGTCATACGGTAGGTCCTTCGATGAGCCGGCGCAGACCCGCCATGATGGCTGCACCGGCGGTCAGGCCAAGCGCAAGACCGGTGACGATCATCGTCGGCTGACCGCCGTCCCACCAGCTGTGATGCATGGCATGCACGTCGAGCTGCCACAGGCCAAACGTGGCTGCCGCCAGTCCCAGGCGCAGGGGCCACGACCGGCCTTCGAGCCAGGCGTAGACCGCACCGCGCCGGGCGTAGGCCCCGCGGATCAGCAGGATACCGATGAGCGCCGTATAGCAGCGCGAACAGACGGCCCACGGATAGCCAGCCAATTGGAAAGCCATCTCCGGCTGCGGGCAGATCCAAAAGCCCAGGGCGGTGATCCCCTCACCCACCTGGGTAAACAGCGGCCAGCCCGTGGCGCGAAAGAGGGGAGCCAGAATCGGCCCGGCCGCCAGAAAACCCAGGATGACGTCGACGACCAACCAGCCGCGGCGGGTCGGCGACAGACGCAGCGCCA
The DNA here is from genome assembly GCA_041912075.1 of Anaerolineae bacterium. Classification (GTDB taxonomy): domain Bacteria; phylum Chloroflexota; class Anaerolineae; order SSC4; family Amarolineaceae; genus SSC4. The sequence continues at coordinate 6,741 of JAYRNS010000727.1, read as the reverse complement.
GCGACCACTGATAGAAACTGGTACGTAAACTGCTCACGAAAGTTCCATTCCACTCCGTTCGACCCGCGCCAACCGGCGTGTTCGCCACCAGATGGCCGGCAAACGGGCGAGTTTGCCTCCCAGCCCCAGGTGGGCGCGCTGTGCATAGACATCATAGTTGATGCGCCGAATCTGGTCCAAAATGCCGCGGTAGACGACGGCGGCCGTCGCCACAGACAGGCGGCTGTCGGGGTTCAACAAGGCAATCCCGGCCCACGACTCATCGTAGAGGCGTTCGGCGCGCTGGATTTCGAAAGCCATCAAAGCCTTGAAACGTGCATCGACCGTGCCGTAACAAAAGTCTGCATAACTCAGGCCGAACTGCTCGATGTCCTGGCGCGGCAGATAGACGCGACCGCGGGCCGCATCCTCACCCACGTCGCGCAGGATGTTGGTGAGCTGCAGAGCGACGCCCAGTTTGATGGCGTAATCACGCGCCTGCGGGTCGGTGTAACCGGTAATGTGCATCGACATCAGACCAACCGTCGATGCCACGCAGTAGCAGTAACGCTCGAGCTGCTCCCACGTCTCGTAGACTGGGATCGTCAAGTCCATCTCCATCCCGTCGAGCAGCTCTTCGCCATAACGGCGCGGCACACCAAAACGTTCGCGGGTGTCGGCCCAGGCCAGTAGGACGTCGTCGTGCTGCTCGTTGGCGGTGCGAAAGGCCTGTACCCGCCAGGCCGCCAGCTCCTCGCGTGCATGGTCGTTTGCGGCGTCCACGATGTCATCGCTCGTGCGGCAAAACGCATACAAGGCGTGCACTGCCTGACGCTTGGCCGGCGGCAGCAGCAGCGAGCTGAAATAGAAGCTCTTGGAGTATTCTTTGGTGACCCGAGTACAGACATCATACGCCCGCTGCAGCGCTTCTCCTCGCGCATGGGGCAACCGTGCTTCGACGGCATGTGGCTCATGCGCACCGAAGATGTCCAGGGAACTGTTCAACTCGATTGCCATCGGGACCTCCTGCGTGAAGATAAGACCTGTAAACCGGCCGTCAGGGCCGGGGTACGAATGTCGATCCCTGGATGCGTGCCAGAACGGCGTCGGCCGCGCGGTTGCCGCTGCGTACTGCACCTTCCATGGAGTCGTAGAAACGCTGGTAGGTGTAACCGCCCGCCACGGCGACGTTGCTGATTGGCGAGGCCTGGCTGGGCCGCAGGTGGTCCATGCCGGCTTTTGGCCAGTAGACTGATTGGGGTATCCGCACCACCTTCGACTTTTCGATACGTGCACCGGCTGCGCCGGATGGGAACACGGCGTGGACATCGTCCCACACCCGGCGCACGATCTCGTCATCGCTGAGCGCCATCAGGTCGTGCGCCGGCGCCACCACGAACTGGAAGCGTGACTTGCCCTGGTAAGCATAGTCGGGCGTGGTATTCCCCATGTCGGCATACACCGGGATGATACCGTCTGGCCCAAAAAGTATATTGTCGATGTTGCTGATCTGCCGGTCCGCCCACAGGTGCACCGTGATCACCGGCACCCCTTCGAACTGGGCCAATCCCTGGAAGTAGGCATGGTCGAGCCAGGCGGCCGGCATCAGGCGCTTCAGGTTGTGGATGGGCAGCGCCGTGACGTAGTGATCGGCCTCCAGGCGCGACGTGGTCGGTGTGAGCAAGGTTTCACCAGGCAGCAGGGCGGTACGCGGCGCATCCCAATTCACCAACACACCGGTGACAGTCCCACTGGCGTCCGTGAGAATCTCCGTGACGCGCGCCCCCGTCGCCACATAACTGCCTTGATCCGTGACGTAGCGGGCCAATGGCCCCGTCAAATAACGCTCGGGTGCACCGCGCAGGAAACCCATGCGGCTGGCTTCGTTCTGACGCAAGAAGAGTCCGCTGACGTCGAGCACCACACGTGCGCTGATGTCCTCGGGTTTGAGGAACTTGAGCGCCAGCGTCATCGGCAAAAACATCTTACTCAACATGCGGTCCGCAATCCCCATACCCTGGTGCCACTGCTGGTACGTCAGGCGGTCCTGGTCAGCGTAATAGTTCTCACCGCCAAACAGAATCGGCGCCAGGGCCTTGACCAGGGTGGCCTTCTCACCCAGCGTGAAGTAATGATTGGTAAAAACCGCCGGCAGCAGGTGCAGCGGAGATGGCAGCTTGAGCGTGCGGAACTCGAACCGCTCCCCTTCGTCCAGGGTGTAGGTCAGAACGTGTTCCTTCCACAAAATCTGATCGTAGGTGCCAATGTCGCGCATGAGGTCATAGATTTCTTCGTAGGCACCAAAGAACACGTGCAGCCCGGTCTCGATCCAGTCCCCATCCTCATCCTGCCAGGACGACCACTTGCCGCCCAATACCTCGCGCTTCTCCAACACAATGGCCGTCTGCCCCGCGGCGCTCAACCGCTTTGCAGCCGCCAACCCCGCCAACCCACCGCCCATAATCAACACAGTTTTCGGTATCGCCAAACCCTTTTCCATTTTTCCTCCTTACTCCCTACTCCCAACTCCCCACTCCCTACTCCACTGCACCATCCGCCGCACACGTGCCCAGGCCTCCGGACTGGCCAACGCCATCAACCCCAGAACGATCAGGAGGTTCGTGATCAAAAAAAACACAGCCTCTTCCAGTGGCAGACCCAGGATAAAAATCCCCAGGCTGCGGTCGAGCGAGATATTCCAAATACCATCGCCAATGGCCAGTCGGTCGGCAAAACTGAGCCACAGGAATGGGATCATCACACCCGCCACGAACAGCCGCCACTGGCGGATGATCGTCTCGCGCGCAAACCAAAACTGCAGAAGGATGATCGGCACCGCCCAGACCAGCTCGAAAACAATGTACGTCCACGGTCCAAACATTTACGACTCCGGTCGCCAGAGATACTGGCGCAACAAGTGCAGCAGCATACCGGTGAAGACAACCTGCAGAACGAAAAAAATATACTCTTCAAGCGGTACGACACCCAAGACGGTACCCCAGACCTTGTTGGGATCATAGGTCCAGACACCCTGCATGATGATGGCGTTGTCCCATGGCGTGGTATAGACCACAGCGACCACCGCAATGGTCACAATGTGCCACCAGTTGGGCCACGTCCGTTTGCGCCACAGTACCAGTGCGATCAACAGTGTGGGCACAATGACAAAGATCAAGAGAAAACTTGCGTAGGTCAATCCATCCATCCCCGGCCAGTACCGTCTGGTTGGCCCGTCGATGTGCGTTGATCGTTGCTCAATCGTCGGCGTGGTGGCGTCCCACATGCTCCAGAAATTCGTTGCGGGTGCGCGGGTTTTCACGGAAGTTCCCCAGCATTGCGCTGGTCACCATGCGGGTGTTGGCTTTTTTCACTCCCCGCATCGCTGCGCACATGTGGATACCCTCGCAGATCACCGCTACGCCCTGCGGGTGCAGCAGCTCGTTGATGAACTCAGCCACCTGGACGGTCATCCGTTCCTGAACCTGCAAACGCCGGGCATACATTTCAACGATGCGCGGGATTTTGCTCAACCCGATGACCTTGCCATTCGGGATGTAAGCCACGTGCGCTTTACCATAGAACGGCAGCAGATGGTGCTCGCATAGACTGTGATAGTCGATATTCTTGACGATCACCATCTCATCGTAGGATATGTCAAAAATCGCATCGTTGACCAGGGCAATGGGATCGACGTGATAGCCGGCGGTCAGCTCTTCGTACATCTTGGCAACGCGCCGCGGCGTACGCCGCAGCCCCTGGCGCTGCGGGTTTTCACCGATGGCATCGAGTATTTTATGTACCGCCTCTTCGATGTCATGGTCACACCACTCCGCATCATCCTGGATTTCGGTCCGAAACACATCAAATTCTTCGACATCAATCTTCAGTGAACTCATCAGGTTTGCCTTTCACAACGTCTGCATCATGATTCATTTACGATCATTCCAACCTGCAAATCGATATCGTCGCGCCGCCTGATGCCGGGGGTGCCGGCAAACGCCGCCACCATCTGCGCCAGCGTCTGACCGGTCAGCGGGTAGACGTAGTCCGGTGCAATGTCGGCCAGCGGTCGCACCACGTGCGCATAACGAGCAATATCGGGATCCGGCACCTGCCGTTTGCCAATCTCAAGTACGTCCTGGTTGAACAACACCAAATCGAGATCGATGGTGCGTGCATCGTTCGGGTTTGTGGTGCGCCGCCGCCCCAAAGCCTGTTCGATTGGGTCGAGAACCTTATCCTTTAACTGCTCCGCCGGCAGATGTGTCTCCACGATAACGGCGGCATTCAGAAAATTGGGCTGGCTGGGGTCACCGACTGCGGTCGTTTCGTAGACCGGCGAAACAGCAACAACCCGACACAATCTGCCCAGGCGCCGCACCGCCTCCAGGAGATGGACCCCTGGATCGATGTTGGAGCCCAGACTAATGTAGGCCACGTTCACACCGGTACCCTCAAGCTGTTTGGCGAAAATCGTCCGCTGTCCGCTCAATGTGTACGCCCACGGAACGTGCAAACCGCAGTGCGCCCGGCTTTTCCAGCTGGACAGACACACGAGCCACGGCCGGAAAATCGGTCAGGATCACGTGTGCAACTTCGGTCGCCAGTCTCTCGACCAGGAAGAAGTGCGAATTCTCCACCAGCTCGATCACGCGTTTGGTGACTTGTTTGTAATTGACGGCATCGGCGATGTCATCCGTGGCACCTGCCCGGCGTACGTCAACGTACAGTGTGAGGTTGAGCAAAACGTCCTGGGGTTTGTCACGTTCGTCGGGGTTGATGCCCACAATACAACGCAGCAACAGATCATGAATTTGGACACGGTCTAGGGTCACGGACACTGCTCCTATACCACATCCAAGGTGAAATCGACCTGTCGGTTCACGCAAAACGTACGAGTTTCACCCTGGAGACGGCTTCGTGTTAGCTCGCCGGCGCACTCGCAGCCACGCCGTTCGTGCATTTTTGACGCCAGCGCATCGTCGGCGGTCACCTGTCTGGTGCTCTGTCAGGTCAGAATGTGTATCGATCCTGCCGCCGTACGCGCGCACAATGGTGACCTGAACTCATGTTCTGGAGAAACCAGGAGTTTCGTGAGCCTCATGCCGCCTCAAAACCCCAAGTTTCGACAGAACATGAGTTTAAAAGGGCACTTGGGTTTGCCGGCGGTAGAGCGCAAATGCTACCATACCAAACTCGGCGCGTCGCTCCAGGGTCAGCCCGTGCCCCGCAAACATCGTATGGATCTCGGATGCCGTCCAGAAATGGATACCGCCGGCGGCCGGAAGAGACTGAGCACGACGTACGAGGGGTGTCGATGACGCCAGGAGGTGCATGGAGAAGAAAAACGCACCCGGTTTGAGCACGCGTGACGCGTCCTGAATGACCAGGTCGGGGATTTTGAACTCGTTGAGTGAGCCACCGCAGACAACACCGTCGATACTGGCCGTGCGCAGGGGCAGTTGTTCACCTTCTGCACACAGCAGATGTACGTTGGTCAGGTTTTCATGCCGAATGCGGCGGCTGGCCTGGCGCAACATCAGCAGCGAGTTATCGATGGCGATAATCTCCCGCGACACACCGCGCACACTCGCACTGCGCGCCAGTGACCGTGCATACAGCCCGTGGGAGCAGGCCAGGTCGAGCACCAGACCGGGTGGCTCGGCTGCCAGCCATTCGTCCAACAGTGCCAGCTCGCGCTCGAAGCCAAATGGCTCACCCGTCAGCAGCGTCAGCGATCGCCGCCGCCACACGTTTTCGTAGCCCCAGGACACCGGCCAGGTGAAATTCATCCACTGTGCTGGCGTGCGAAAGTGCGGGCCATGGGGCAGCAAGTTCAGGATTCCGTCCACGACCTCGTACGTAGACTGGCAGGCCAGACAGTGCACGAAATCATGGCCCGCGTGCGTGGTTTGCCAGTCGGCTTCACCACAGGCCGGACAAGTCACCCAATCCAACAGCTCGAACGCCATACGTTACACCCCATGCTCGTCGGCGGGTATCCATCAAACCGCCGCCGGTACCGGCTGGCGTTGGAGCACACCCGTTAGCGCTTTGCGTCCCCGGTGCACGCGCATCTTCATCGCACTCAGGCCGGCCTGTGCCAATGCGGCCATTTCCTGATAACTCAGCCCTTCCAGCTCACGCTGCACGAGTGCCTGGCGGTAAGGTTCGTCCAACGTCGCCAGGGCCTCATGCACCAGCGCAACCTGCTCCGCCTGCAAGATGTACTGCTCGGGTGTCTTTGATTGCCAGGACATCGGATCCAGGTCAAGGGTCAGCGTCTCACCCAGGTCGGACCACTCGGTATCAGCGGCCTGCGGACGGCGGCGCCGCTTCTCGAGCGCGTCCAGACAGGCGTTGACGGCAATACGATACATCCACGTGCTAAACCGTGCCCGGCCCTCGAAACGGCCCAGGGAACGGTAAATCTTGATAAAGACTTCCTGCGCCTGATCTTCCGCTTCTTCAGCATTACCCATCATCCGCAAACACAACCCATAAACCTTGTTCTGATAACGCGTGACAAGGATATCGAATGCCTGGCTGTAGCGTACCGCGTCGTCTACAAAGAGCTGAACCAGGGTTTCATCTTCGAGCTTGTAAAGTTCATTCTGCATCACACCGGTCTGCATATCAAACCTCCTACCAACGTGGTTGCTCACCCTATACCAAACTTTATGACCAATGAGGCTATTATACAACCGTGTTCGTAGTTTGTCAAATGTTTGAACATGCAATTTTAGGGCCATGACCGGTTCC
>JAYRNS010000726.1:0-1848 GCA_041912075.1 Anaerolineae bacterium | reverse complement strand
TGGTCCCACAGAAAAAGGTCAGGCATCGGCGCGCAGCCGAAGCCACAGCGGCTCAATCGTCCTGATGGTTGCTCAGGTTGCCTGGCTCTGGCACCTGCACGGGCTCTGAGACCAAGGCGCTGTCTGCAGCTGGACGCCCACCTTCTTCAGAATGCCTCTCGGCCGGCCGATCTGCAAAATCTGGTGACGACCAACTTCATCATCCTATGGCATTACCGCTTTGTCTATCGCGAGCTGGTTGCCCTGCTGCGCCATGACCCGGTGCTGCACGTGCGCTTTCCGGCCGTGCGCCAGCGTGGAATGGCTGACTTCCGGCACTGTTTGTACACTTCACCGCCGCCGGCGTCCCGCGCACACCTGACGATCCGGCGGCGATTGTTTACCTGGCCGACCTGTGCTGGCTCATCAGCGAGTTCTGGCTGCCCAGCGTCGAGCTGAGCGGGCAATCGTTCAACGAGGAAACCCTTTCACACGGCACCGCGCTGATGCGCCAGGTGCTGCAGCCGTTCATCCGAGCCGAAAACCGAGAGGACTGATCATGAATCTGACGCGTGCCACTGCCCTGCTGCTGATTGCCCTGCCCGTCGTCTTCAACGCGGCCTTTTTCCTACTCCAACGAACGTTCGAATACCCGGACATTCTGCGCAAACCGGTGAGCTACATCCTCGAACGGTTTAGGGCTGGCGGCCGCCGCCTGGTGGTGACGTGGTACGTTTTCATGGCCAGCAGTATGCTGTTCGTCGTCATCGCCATTCTGCTGCCGCAGGTGCTGCTGGCCGGTCAACCGGTTCTGCTGGCCGCGGCGACCGTCGTGGGCGTGCTGGCGGCGCTGGTCCAGGTGCTGGGTCTGATCCGCTGGCCGTTCCTGGTGCCCACCCTGGCGCGGACCTATCTCGACTCGGCGGCGAGTCCTGCCACGCGTGAGGCGGTCGCAGTCATCTTCGATGCCTTCAACACCTATCTGGGCGTGGCGGTGGGCGAGCACCTGGGTTACCTGCTGACGGCGGTCTGGACGGCGCTGATCGCGGTGGGCATGATCGCCGGTGGGCTGCCGCTGTTGGGCTGGCTGGGTCTCGTGCCCGCGCTGGGCATATTCCTCGGCGTGTTCGAACCCGCCGGCTGGAAGCCGGCCGCTGCCATCAACGCCATCAGCTACGTGTTATGGTCGCTGTGGCTGGTGGTGATGGGGGTGGTGTTGTTCATTCGGTAGGGTAGCCACACAACCATCGCCAGTAGTGACTGGTCGCGGCAGCACGTATGGCCCCGCAACGAAATAACGGTGGCAGATTCCCCGCACGTTACCGGCAAAGTCGCGTGGCTTATTTCGTCCTCTCTGCCTACTTCCGCCGCAAAGCGGACAAGGAAGTGGGTGAAACCGTTGCGCGTAAAATGGACGGTTATGCCATGATGGTCCTCATTGGTCTTGGTGGGCTGTTACTCTGGCTGAGTCCGCTGGCGTATCTGCTCAATCCGCGATGGATGGACTGGTCAAAGATCGGTCTACCTGAATGGGCGCGCTGGCTTGGTGTTGGCACGGGTGTCCTTTGTGTGCTTGGTATTTACTGGCTGTTCAGCAGTCTCGGAAGCGGCATCACGCCCACGAGCGCGACGCGCCGGGAGCACAGACTCGTGACAACCGGGATATATCGTTACATCCGTCACCCGCTTTACACCTTTGGGTCGGCGCTGTTCGTCTCCTTCGGTTTGATGGCAGACAACTGGTTCATTGCCCTGCTCGGTATCCTGGCGTTCATGTTGATGGCCGCGCGCACATCGAAAGAGGAAGCCAACCTCATTGCACAATTTGGCGATGAATATCGCACGTATATGAAGCGTACGGGCAAATTC
>JAYRNS010000725.1:0-2378 GCA_041912075.1 Anaerolineae bacterium | reverse complement strand
TGCATGTGATGAATTTGCCTCCTACAACAAACATTGGCGCTCAGTTTGGGCGCCAATGTCAACTCGAACAGGGAGCGGATTCTACCACAGGATGATGCGATGTCCAAACCATTTATCAACGCAGGCAGAGTATCTTTGACAAGCCACCACCCAGGCGCTACAATGCAGCCCGTTCGATGTGACATTCCCGTGGAGGTACGGCGTGGACCCCATTGCCTTTCAAATTGGCCCACTGACGGTCCGATGGTACGGTCTGTTGATCGTTTTCGGTGCCGTCGTGGCCGCTTTCATTGCCAGCCGCGAGGCCAAACGACGCGGCGAAGACCCTGACCACGTCTGGTCAGCGTTCATCTGGCTGCTGATCGGCGGCATTATCGGGGCCCGTCTCCAATACGTTATCAGCTCATCGATCGAACACCCCGCCTATATCCAGGAATATTTGAACAACCCCATCAAGATCATTGCGACATGGGAAGGCGGCGTCGGCATCTTTGGTGCCATTTTGGGTGGCGGGTTGGCGTTCTACCTCTATACGCGCCGCTCGCACCTGAACTTTTTGCATTGGGCCGATATCATCATCGTTGGTCTTCCCTTCGCCCAGGCAATTGGCCGCTGGGGAAATTTCTTCAACCAGGAATTGTACGGGGGACCGACCAATCTGCCATGGGGGATTGCGATCGACTGCAATCACCGCGTCGCACCCTATTTCTGTCCTCCCCAAGGCGACTTCACGGAAGCTACACGTTTTCATCCTACCTTTTTGTATGAATCCTTGTGGAATCTGTTTGTTGGGTTCACGCTGGTGTTTCTGGCGCGTCGGTATGGAGACCGCTGGCCGGACGGCTCGCTGTTCAATCTCTACCTGGTTTTCTACCCGATCGGGCGGTTTTTGGTCGAGTTCATCCGCCTGGGTACACCTTTTGCTTTCGGCCTGACCATCGGCCAGATGACGTCATTGATTGCCGGACTCGCAGCATTCATCGTCTTTGTCGTGCGGCTGCGACGGGCCCGCAGCCAGTCGCCAACGTTGACGTGATACAGGTTTCGAGCACACGCCCACAAGTACGTTTGGTAACGCTGCCTGTTTTGACAGGTCGCGCTGCCGTCGGTATAATGCACAGGTTGATCTTGAGATGTCAAACCAACACGCCTGGCTCACGCCAACAATCCGACCAGGAATGGTTTGATTGATGCCGTGAAAGGTCCTGGGGACATCTTCGTCTGGAAGGAAGGCATCGAGGAAGCACAGTGCACGAGAACAGTCAAGAAACCGCCAATTTGATAGACACGCAGGACGTATCCGGCGTCCTGCAGACCACCGCCGAGACCGTGGATGCCACGCTCGCTGAGGTCGCACCGGTAGAACCGGCACCGGAAGCCAGCTCCCCCGCTGAACCGAACACCTGGGATATCGTTCCTGGTGCAGCCGTCGAACCGGATGGTGAATACCACCCAGCTGCAGTGGCTGTGGACACCAGCGATCTCGAAACGCCCTCCGCGAACGGAGAAATGGTTGAGTCCTTCGAGCAGGCTCCAATCACGACGGACGCGGCGACCCAGGAGACCGAAGTCCCCACCATCGCAGCCACCGACGAAAAGCGGTCCGGCAAACCGGCCGCGCCGGATGGCAAACGCGGTGGTAACCACAGCGCACGCAAGACACGTAAGGGTAGCAGCCACAGCAACGCCCCGATCCGCGTGATTCCGCCGAAGAAAGTCGTCAAGGTCCTGAGCGTTGGCATGGAAGTGCCCGGCGTCGTACGCCGCGTCGCTGATTTTGGTGCCTTTATCGACATAGGTGTGGGCACCGATGGCCTGGTCCATGTCTCTGAAATGTCGGTATCACGCATTGCCAAAGCCGGTGATTTTCTGAAAGAAGGCGATGAGGTCACCGTCTGGATCAAAGAGCTCGATCGCGATCGTAACCGCATCAGCCTGACGATGGTTGCACCTGGCACCAAAACCATTCGCGATTTGCAGGAGGGCGATGTGGTGAGGGGCAAGGTCACGCGTGTCGTACCCTATGCAGCCTTTGTGGACATCGGTGTCGGTCGTGACGGCATGCTGCACATCCGCGAAATGGCCGAAGGTTATGTCAAACGCGTCGAGGATGTTGTCAACATCGGCGACGACGTCGAAGTGCGTGTCGTTGGTCTGGACCGGCGCCGCCAGCGCATCGATCTGAGTGTCAAGGGGTTGGTGCCCGAACCGGTGTACGAATCCGCCCCACCCGTGATCGAGGCCGAAGAAGAGCGCCCCGCACGCGAACGGCCGCGCAGCCGCGACCGGCAAGACGGTGGGTATCCTGAAGAAGTTGCCGATAACCGGTCCCGCGATCGTCGGGACCGCCGCACCAACAAGCGCCAGCGTGGTCGCAC
>JAYRNS010000724.1:0-2996 GCA_041912075.1 Anaerolineae bacterium | reverse complement strand
TTCGGCGGCCAGGGCGTGTACCAGCGTGCCGCGCAGGCTGCCGTGAGGGACGGGGGCCGGGGCCGTGTAGTCGGCTGGCGTTACCTGCGCCACCTGGTTGAGCACACGCGCATTGGCCCAATCGGCATAGCGGAAAAGAAGATCGATATCGTCCCTGTTCATCTCCAACCTCCGGAATATGTATTACCAGGCTGGGGCCGCGTCTATCCGCAAGCGGGGTCACTGTAGTATTTTACAACAAGTGACGCGCCTCGACCAACGATTTGTTTGGCGGTGTCACAGCGGTATGTTATACTGTCGCCAGAATTTGCCAGTGATGGTGAGCTCTTTCGTGTGACGCTGCCGTCACGTCATGCCAGCTTACGTTGAGGTCGCCGTGAACTCAGTGCTTGTTTCTACCCGCTGCCCGATTACCGTCATTCTGCTGCGCCATGCCGAGCGTGCTTCGACACCGGCTAACGATCCGCCGCTCACCCCGGCCGGCGAAACACGGGCGCGTGACCTGGTGGGCGTCGTCAGCACGGCCCGCGTCAACGCCATTTTCACCACCCAGTTCCGGCGGGCGGTGCAGACGGCGCAGCCGCTGGCCGATCACCTGGGTATCACGCCGGTGGTGCTCGCGGTCGATCCCGCCGACGTAGAAACTTACGTCGAGACCCTGGTCACACGCATCCGGTCGCTGGCGACACAGTCGACGGTGCTGGTGGTCAGCCACACCAATACGATCCCGCTGATTGTAACGGCCCTGGGTGGCCCGGAGATCCCAGTGGTAGGCGAGGATGAATTCGACAAGCTGTTCGTCATCGAAGCGCCGAAACGATCCGGCAAGGCGCGGGTTGTTCAAGCCAGGTACGGACCCGCGTAGATGTGCGAGCGCCCAAGGGGTGACACAATCCGCCTGACAACGCACTAATACCCCGGGATGCGGTCGAGTTGTCGCCAGCTGATCAATGCACCCGTGCTGGTCTGCATGGTCTGCTCACCACCATAAACAACATAGCCCTCATTTTCCGGCATTCCCGCGAGCTGGCGCCAGTGTTTGAGATTGTCGAAGTAGCTGCTGGCCATCGTTTTGCCAGATTTGATCTCTATGGGCACCATTCTCTCGCCCTCGACCAGCAAACAATCGATCTCTTTGCCCTGGCTATCTTGCCAGAAATAGGGCTGGCGATATTCGCCGTGATGAAACCGGCGTTTGATAAACTCGGTGATAATCAAGTTTTCGAAAAGCGCACCCTTCATGAAATGCAGGTTGACTTGATTCTCATCGCGGATTCCGAGAAGGGAGCAAACGACACCGGTATCGTAGAAATAGAGTTTGGGTGACTTCACCAGCCGTTTGTTGAAGTTGCGATGGAAGGGCTGTAAACGAAAGAGAATGTAGGAACTCTCCAAAATAGACAGCCAGGCTTTTGCCGTGTTGGGGCTGATCCCGGCATCGTTGGCCAGGCTGGTGTAGTTGAGCAATTGCCCCGTGCGTCCGGCACACAACTGGGTGAACCGGATGAAAGCGTTGCTGTCGCCGATGTTCTTCAGCAGGCGCACATCCTTTTCAACGTAGGTCTGGATGTAAGACGGATAGAAATCGGTGGGCGCCATGGCCCGGTCGTAGATGCGGGGATACAAACCCTTGAAGATCACACTTTCATACTGTTCTGCGCCTGGTTTCAGTTCAGCTAGTGAAAACGGCAGTAAGTGCAAAACTGCAGCGCGGCCGGCCAGTGTCTGACTGATTCTCTCCATCAATAGAAAGTTCGACGAGCCCGTCAGAATGAACAGAACCTGCCGATTCTCGTCTACGATGCGTTGAATGTAGGAAAACAGGTTCGGCGTGTTCTGGATTTCATCTAGCACGGCACCTGTGGGATAGTTTGAAAGAAACCCCCGCGGGTCTGTCAGGGCAATCTGGCGGATGTCTGGCTCTTCCAACGAGACATAGGGCAGCGCGGGAAACGCGGCCTTGACCAGCGTGGTCTTGCCGGCCTGTCGCGGTCCGGTCAGAGTGATCACCTGAAATTTGTCCGCTAATGCAATCATTTTAGGCGTTAGGGTTCTTTCAATCACAACAACGCTCCATTGGAGAAGAATTGCGCCCCGTAAACGTTATGATTGTAACACGGCTCGTGCAAATCCGCAATCTAATCGCGGATTTGCACGAGCTGTCAGTGAATTGTTGCCCCGTCTTCCCAATCCACCCAGGCCACCTGCTGGGTCTCCACGTACGCATCGACCGCCTGCCCCATCGTGCGGAAGAACAGATCATCCCCAAATTTGTGGAACAGGCCGTACTGCTTGAGCCGGTCCTTGGCGGGGCCTTTCATCTCGGCAAAACCGAGCTCGATGCCGGCGCGCTGCAGCTCATCATCGAGTGCCGAGAGCATATCCGCCGCGGTGACATCGATGTCGGTCACCGGCTCGGCGGCGACGATGACCCATCTGGTGGGTGTGGGTGCCTCGGCCACGGCGCGCAGGATGTGGTCGTGGAAGATATCGGCATTGGCAAAAAAGAGCGGCGCATCCCAGCGAAACAGCACCAGCCCCGGGATGCGCCGGGCGTCGGGGTGACGTGTGACGTCGTGGTACCCCTTCAGCCCATCGACGCGCCCCAACACCGCGTCGTACGGCCGCCAGGCGCGCCAGATAAATGCCAGCAGTGCCAGCCCGATGGCAATGAAGATCCCCTGGATGACACCAATCAACGCCACACTCAGAAAACAGGCGATGGAGTAGACGAACTCTGAACGCCGCAGCCGGTACAGGCGTACCACGCCTTTGACGTCGACCAGCGACACGCAGGCGGCAATAACCACCGCACCCAGCGCCGCACTGGGCAGGTTCTGCAAGAGGTTGGGCGCAAAGATCAGCAGCAGCGCGATGCACAATGCCCCTACCACACCCGTCAGCTGGGTTTTGGCCCCGGCCGATTCGGCGACGGGAGTGCGCGACGAACTGCTGCTGATGGAAAAGCCCTGGAAGAAGCCGGCCGCCACGTTGGC
>JAYRNS010000723.1:0-5601 GCA_041912075.1 Anaerolineae bacterium | reverse complement strand
GCTGGTCGACAGCACCAACCCGCCAATGGTTCGATTGCGCTGGTCACTCAACAACGACGTCGATCCGGCCATACCGGGAATCACCGGTACCACCCGGACAGTGAGCGAGGAGGATGTTAGCTGGACAGCCTGGGACTTTGCGGGAGTCGACGTCAGCCCGGCGCGTGATCCTCACAACCGGCTCTACTTCTGGCTGGACGTGCCCGGCAGCGAGTCCTATCCCAACGTCTGGGTCTACGGCGCCGACATTCGCACCAGCTTCCCAGTGCCCGACGTGCCGGCGCGCAGCTGCGAGTGAAACAGGGGATAGGGGTTGGGGGATAGGGGTTGGGGGTTGGGGACCACATTCCGTTGCTTCGCGCCATCCCCCATCCCCTAACACCGAACCCCCAACCCCCATCCTCAAGGTTCCAGGTAAGTGATCGTCAACTTTGGCCGCTGCCCCTGCACGCCCCAGCGGCTGGCGGCCAGATCGTACTGCACCTGGGCCTGGCCGGTGGCTTCCAGGACCAGGCCGTAGTTGCTGCTTGGGTTTTGCACCCACGCCGCCACGGCATTGGTGACGTTCCACGCATACCATTGCCCGGCTCCGGTCACGGCGGTGGTGGCTAACGGTGCGGCCAGACGATCGCCACTGCCCTGCGCACCCGGCACCTGCCAGGCCTGGGTGGCGCTGGCCTGGTTCCAGGTGGCCTCGGTCATCTCCCACGGCCGCACCAGCTGGTAGGCGCGCGCCTCGAGCGGGTGCTGGTTGCTGCTGGTATCGGCGTAAAGCGCCAGCGTTGCCTCCAGTACGGTGCTGCCGGCCGGTATGACCCCGTTCAAATCGAAACGCAGCAGTGGGCTGGCCACGATGGGTGCGCGCAGCGCGAGGGTGGCCAGCCCACTGTAGTTGGTGGTGGGAAACCACTGGTTCAGCGTGGTGTCACGCGTGCCCTGGTAACCGTTTTCGCCCGTCTGAACGGTCACGACGGTCGGCTGGACCGTGCGCGGCCGGTAGGTCAGGGTTAGTTTGGGGCGCCGGGTGACATCGACCGCCTGGGCGCTGGCGTAGGTCCACTCGACCTGCGTACTGCTGCTGGCCGTGACCAGCAGGCCAAAATCACTGGCCGGGTTCGCCGTCCATGTCGCAACCTGGCCCGTGACGTCGAATACGACCCATTGGTTGAGACCAGCCGTCTGGGCAGTGGCAGCTGGCGTGCTGCTGCGATCGCCGGCTCCGCTGGCACCAGGGGCACCCCAGGTCTCGCCGGTCCGAGGCCGCTGCCAGGTGACGCTGCCTTCATCCCAGCTGCGCAGCAGTGGATAGAGCACCAGCTGCTGCGCGGCGGGGTTGGTCTGCCCCACCGGGTAGAGGGCCAGCTGCGCGGACAGAATTTCGGCCCGGGTGTTGAAACCTGGCAGGCTGTCCAGTCCAAAGCGCACAATACCGTGAGCACCGTTGGCTGTACGTACGGCAAAGGTGGTGGCCGTGCCATCGTTCGTCGCCGGGTACCAGCTGTGCAGCGAGGCATCGCGGCTGTCAGCATAACCGTCCACACCCTGCTGCAAGATAACCGTGATCGGGGTTGCGGTCGGCTGGGGCGTGGGTGTGGCGGTCGGCGGTGGTGTGCGCGTCGGTGTCGACGTGGCCGTGGGTGTCGCCGTGGGAGGCGCGGGCGTTGGTGTTGCCGTGGTGGTGGCGGTCGGACCACTGGTGGGGGTCAGGGTTGGTGTGGCCGTCGGCAGAGATGTCGCCGTCGAGGTGGCAGTCGGCGTACGTGTCGGCGTCGACGTTGCGGTACAGCTCGTGCAGGCGGTCGGCGTCGGTGTTGCCGTCGGAATGTCACCCGGCAGCAGGTATTCGATGTGCAGAATGGGACGGAAGTCACGCGTAGGGTGTTCGCTGCTGGCAAAATCGTACTGGATGTTGCGGTTGGAATAGCCCTTGAGCACCAGCCCGCGATTGCTGCCGGGGTTCTGCAACCAGCGCTGCACAATTTCTGACACTTCGATGCGCACCCAGCGGTTGGCCCCCTGGATAAAACCCCAGGCCTCGGCCTCGGCCGCGCGGTCGGTGACCGTGTGATTTGCGCCGGGCAGCCCCCACGGCACACCGGTCTGTGCCTGGTACCAGGTCACCTGGTTAGCCGTCCAGGGTCGGTAGAGGTCATACGTGCGCACGTAGAACCCGCCGGTAATGCTGGCCGATATCGCATAGAGCTTGAGTTCGGCGCGGACGATTTGCGCATTGGCCGGCAGCTGGCCGGCCAGATCGAACCGGATGAGGGTCGAGAATTCGTCCGGGTTACGGATCGAAAGTTTGGGTTCGCCCTCAAAGACACCCGTCGGTGTCCAGTTCGACATGTACGTGTCGCGCACCCCCTGGTAGCTGCCCGACCCTTGCTGTAGGGTTTTGACACGCAGCGGCGGTGCCACGGTGGCGGTCGGCGTGGGGGTGGGCGGTGTACCGGTGGCGGTGGGTGAGGCTGTCGCCGTGGGTGTGGCGGTGGGTGTCGGCGCACCCGGTGGCAACGCATAACGCACCTCCAGAACCGGGCGTTCGGCCGCAACAGCCCACTCTGCACTGGCCAGATTGACCTGCAGGGAAACGCTCCCAGTCGTACGCAGAAGCAGACCGCGGTTACGCAGCGGGTCGGTCTGCCAGCCCCGCACGGCGCCGGTCACGTCCAGCTCAACCCACCCGCCGCTGTTAGCCACCGCTTGGGCGTCCTCAACCACGCCGCGGTGATCACTCCCCGCACCGTTGGCACCCGGCTCGGCCCAGGGATGGTTGGCCGACGCCTGCTGCCAGGTCGCGTAACTGTCCGACCAGGCACGCAGAAGCTGTACCGCCTCGAGCGTCACCGGGCCTGGCGCCGTACGTCCGGCCACGTAGAGACGCAGGGTGGCGTCGATCACGGACACATTGGCCGGCAGCGGTGCTAGATCGAAGGCCAGCAGACTGTTTGCGTCGCTGCGTATCCCCATGACGTCGTTCGTGCCGAAGTTACGCGTGGGGAAGGTGGCGTTGAGCATCGTATCTCGAGCACCGCGGTAGGGCTGGCCATCGGAGAGCGGTCGCCCCTGCTGCAACGTCAGCGTGACCGCAGTGGGCGGCAGGCTGCCAGCCTGGGGCTTGACCTGGACAAAGTGGATGACTTCGTTGCCATCGCTGCGGCTGTCGATCCGAAAGTCGCTGCCTGGATGGTCACCACCACCCGGCTGCTGGTTGGCAAACACGGCACCGGTTGCGCTGAAGGTGACGGTCTTCCAGGTGTTGGTGTTTGTTTTCTGCACAATCCCAGCGCTTTGATAGAGGTTGGAAGCGGTCGGGTAGGTGAGTTCCCAGCGGTCGCTGCCCTGGTCCAGGTAGGTGACACTGATCTCGAGGGTGGTATTGCCGTGGAGTGCCACGAACCCGTCGGCGATGTCGAAGAACATGTAGGGATTGGCCGGCGCATCGGTCCGCCGGGTAAAACGCCCCTGCGGTTCCGGTCCCGTGTTCCAGACGGCCACCGTGCGACCACCCGGGGCCTGGTCGTTCTGCCACAGCCAGAACTCGTAATTGCCCCGGTCCGGGTACCACGTCTTTTGCGTCTCGCGCAGAGCCACCCAGACACTCGGTGTGGAATCGAGCGTACGTCCGAGATGCGCATTGGCGAAATCGAGGATCGACCGCCGTGCCGGGTCGGTCGTGATATCACTGGCCAACACCATGTAATCCGCATGTTTGTCGAGGCCGTTGTAGATGCCCCACAGCGTGCCGGTCACGCCAGTCAGCAGGTAATCGTAACTCTCCCAGCCAATCGGCACGTGGTTGCCCCATTTGCGCATCAGATCGAATGCGCCGGACTGATAGAAGCTGTAGGCGGGGTTGTCGTACACCACTCCTTCGTTGTCTGGTGTCAGACCGTTGTGTTTGAGACCGATGCCGCGCGCCGCCGCATAGTCGACAAACTCGCGACGCTCGGTTTGATGCTCGAAGATCGATGCCATCTGCAAGAGCAGGGGTGTCTGGGCAAACGCGTCGTCATAGATCGCGGTGATCGCCTGCACCGTCTGTACCCAACGGGCCGACGTCAGGCCACCGGTGCGCGCACAGTCAGTATACTCGGGGTCGGTGGGGTGGGTTTCGCCAAACGTGCCCACGCCCATCTCGACCCAGGCCAGGCGCGGGTCACCGTCGTACCGGTCAGCCAGGGCATGGATAAAGGTGCTGTAAGCTGCCTGGTAACCGGCGTCCCACGTTTTGGGGATGACCCAGCCGGCGTCACAGGTCAATTTGGCGCTGGGGTACTGCACGTAGACCCAGTGGGGCACCATGTTGCCACCGCAGCAGATGCCTGAATAGGTGGTGATGCCCAAGCCGGCCGGCAGACCGCGCTGGGTAGTTGACGCCAGCCATTCGTCCACCTGCGACCAGTCGTAGACGCCGGGTGCCGGGTTCAGGCTGTGCCATTCGAAGATGATGTTGCTGCCCTTGATGGGCACCACGCGCGGGTCGAGATCGCTGAAATCTTCGAAGGCGTAGATGCCCGGTTGAGGACCGTTGCGCGCCGGTGTCTGCGGGTCGAGGGTTGTCTGGGCTGCACCCGGCCTGGCACCACTAGACGCCAACAGCACGATCGCCAAACCCAGCATCATAACCAGCCGAATGGGTCGTGCGCGACCTGGCACAGCATGCGGAGCAGCATCGGCAGCGCCTGAAGCGCGCTTCGCGGCCTGGTGGCTGCGCGTGCGCCTATCTGACAGCCTGTTAGACATGGTCTACCTGACTCACCCGGGGGTGGAATGGTGGTTTGTGTGCAGCACGCACCGGCAGTACGCGGCAGATAGTGTATCAGTCCAGGCTTAAGGTAGCATGAATGGGGCACTGTGACAAATTTCGATTTGTTCATAAACAAAAAACGGGGTGCTGGCTCGCTGCGGATCACCCGCAGTGGGCCAGCACCCCTGGTCCTGCTCGCTTATGACACAGACCGCTGCCTGGCGGTTATTCGGGCTGGTTCTTGGTTACGACCTTGATCGTGCGGGGACGTACAGCTTCGGCCTTTGGTACCCGCAGGGTCAGCACGCCGTTGACAAATTCAGCTTCCGCCTTGTCGGCCTGCACCGGCACATTGAGGGTCAACGTGCGGCTGAAGCGGCCATAGCCGCGTTCCTGCATAATGTAGTTGACGTTGCCCAGCGGTGCCGGCACTTCACCCTTGATCGTCAGGGTATCGCCCTCGATCGTGATCTCGACCTCTTTGGGATTGGCACCCGGCACAGAAGCCACGATCACTAGTTCATTCTCCGTGCTGTAGGCGTCGATCGGCAAGCGATAGACGTAGCTGCGATCGCCCTCACCCGGCGTGCTCCACGCGGGGCGTACAAAACTATCTTCGAACAAGCGGTCCATGGCCTCACGCAGGCCAACCATCTCACGCACTGGTTCCCAACGTGTCATCATCCGTGCCATTTCAGTTTCTCCTTGTGTTTGATTGATCGGTGATTTGTAGAACTAACGGTCCGCTCGAATTCTACTTGGCCTTGATTTCAAGTCGCTGTGGCTTGGCTTATTCGTACTATGCCAGGGCTGCGTTAGAACGACATATGACTCGCGTTAGAGTTGTGTTT
>JAYRNS010000722.1:0-2620 GCA_041912075.1 Anaerolineae bacterium | reverse complement strand
GGGTGACCGGGTGCCGGTCACGGCGAGGTTGCCTGCGGCGGACTCCCGGCGTGGTATCGTTGAGTGTGGCAGACCCACCGCGGCGAGACGTGCGCACCGGTGACCGGCACCTGCGCGTGATGCCGCCTGGCCAGCCGGCGCAAGGGACTGGGCGAGGTGACGGTGCCGGTCACCTGAACCCAAAGTGACCGGCACCGTGTCTCGTTGGGCAAGACAGCAGACGGGGGTGTGTCTCAGGGTGACCGGGTGCCGGTCACGGCGAGGTTGCCTGCGCCGGACTCCCGGCGTGGTATCGTTGAGTGTGGCAGACCCACCGCGGCGAGACGTGCGCGGCGGTGACCGGCACCTGCGCGCGGTGCCGTCTGGCCAGCCGGCGCAAAAGACTGGGCGAGGTGACGGTGCCGGTCACCTGGTGGGGATTTGATCGAATCACGGCAGATACAAACATACTGGGTGGCAAGGCGTGCATTCGCGGCATGCGTATCTCAGTAGCACTGGTAGTCAACCTCGTCGCCAATGGCATGAATGCCGAGGAAATCATCGCGGAGTATCCTGATCTGGAGCCGGAGGACGTGTACCAGGCATTGAAGTGTGCCGCATGGACAGTCGAAGACACCGTTCACGTGCCCGTGAGTCTCGGCACATGCGATTTCTGGTGGAAAAGGGTTTGAGAATCCGAGGATCCAATGCTCGCTCGCTCGCGCCTTGAGATGACGCTGAAACTAAATCCCCTACCCAACCCCGGCAATTGGCCAGCCCGCCCGGTGCGGCCCGATGACGCACCGGCCCTCGCGGCGCTGATGCTCGATGCCTACCGCGGCACCATCGACGACGAAGGTGAAACGCCGGATGAAGCCCTGGCCGAAGTCAACGCCATGCTCGACGGCAAATACGGCCCCTGGCTGGCCGACGCGTCCTCCGTCGTCGAGCTCGACGGCCGCCTCGCTGCCGCCAGTGTGATTACCCTTTGGCTGGACATCCCACTGGTCGCCCAGATCTTCACCCACCCCGCCTACACCAACCGCGGTTTGGGCAAATTCCTCCTCACCCGCAGCATCAACGCCCTCTATGACCAGGGCTACGAGGAGCTCGTGCTCTATGTGACCGAGGGCAACGACAGTGCCCAACACCTCTACACCATACTCGGTTTCACGGCCACAATCTGACCCAACATTGGCACCCGCGAAACAGCCGCGCGATACCGTTGCCCTCACGATTGCTGGCGCAGCAACCAATCAACATCCAACAGGGAATAAACAAGCGCCCATTCGTTGATTCGTTATCGCCATTCATTGACGGCATTCGTTCGTTGACGGCATTCGCACATCACGCGCCAGCCGCCAGCGACCCGAAGAGGTACATCTGTGCCAGCCCCAAAAGCAGGAAATAGATCGTCGCCGCACCAATCGCACGGTGCGGCTGGTTGACCCACAACCCGCTGCCACCGTCTCTGCGCAGCTGGCGCGCATACTTGGGGTTGGCCAGGCCAAACGCCGGCAGCGGCAGCACGCTGAGTACGACGACGAACAAGTATAGCGCGACGCTGACGAGCGACTGGGTCAACAAATACCCGCTGGCCTCGCTGCTCGTGGCCCACACAATGGTCACCACACGCCCCAGCATGATCAGCAGAAACGACCTGAACAGTCCCGGACTCCTCATGCCATAGGCGATGGCAGCCGCAAACAGACTGTAGAAGGCGATCAGCCCCGCCAGGCTCAGCACCGACACCACGGTCGACGCGCTGCCGACCATGCCACCCATCACGGCCCCGGAATGGATGATGACGAACTCCATCACCAGGATGCTGACCCCGTATTCCACCCAGCGCCCGCTATCCACCGACTCCGGATCACGCCAGACGCGCCACAGGCGGTGGGCCATCAGAAAACAAGGTACCGCCGCGGCCAAAGCCACCAGCCACTGCCAAGGAGACGGCATCACCGCCTCACCCCGCCAGCCACTGCCGCATCTGTTCGTACACCTCACGCCGGTCAAGCAGGTCGAGGTGACCCATCGCATAGCCAATCCACTGCCGGGACGGGGGAAACGGCACGACCAACTCAGGATCCTTGTGCTGTCCCAGGGCACTTCGCAGGCGCACGAGCCCATCACCGAGCACATGACCCTTGAGTTCATCGGCTGTCGGGCTGGTTGTGGCACCGATGGCGTAACAGAGCACACCCTCTGGTAACGCGACCGGCTGCCGGCGGTCGCCGGCGTGTGCAAAACGGTCCTCTCCGGCCCAATCTTCGTGCCGCAGGCTGCCGTATCGCAGATCGGTGATGCCGGGACTGCGTATCTGCCCCAGGCGGGCCAACCCGGCGCTGTAGGGGCTCGCACCGAGGATGAGGTTCACCCAGTTGCCGCCACGCTCCAAGGGTGCGCCATGATGTGGCGTGCCCAGGAAGATGATCTTGCGTAGATACTGCAGCCAGGCGTGGCCAGCTTCCGCACCGTAATGACACGCGCTGCGCGCCACCAGCCCGCCCATGCTGTGCCCGATGATCACCAGTTCCTCGACCGGCACCGGCCAGTGCGCCAGCTGCTGCTGGAGCAGGCCAGCCAATGCCTCGCCATTGGCCGAGATGTGCAGTCCGCTGTTGTAGTGCAGATAGAT
>JAYRNS010000721.1:0-1771 GCA_041912075.1 Anaerolineae bacterium | reverse complement strand
GGAGGCAATCGCCCACTGCACGACAAGCTGACCATATACGTCGGCTCGCAAATCCCCTATGCCGACCGTGAACAGGTCGCCGGCTGCCTGGGCCTACCGGCCAACGAGGTACGCGTGGTGGGCACACTCATCGGTGGTGGTTTTGGTGGCAAAGAGGACATCGCCGGACAGGTTCACGTGGCCATGCTGGCACGCGCCACCGGCCGGCCGGTCAAAATGCTCTACGACCGTGCCGAATCGCTGCGTTTTCACCCCAAACGGCACGCCACGACGATCCGCGTCAAAACGGGCGCCAGCCGCGATGGCCGCCTGGTGGCACTCGAAGCCGAGCTGTTGGGTGACAGCGGCGCCTATGCCTCGCTGGGCGAAAAGGTGATGACACGCGCAACCACCCACGCCACGGGACCCTATGTCATCCCGCATGTCAAGATCGACTGTTACGCCATGTACACCAACAACCCGCCCGCTGGCGCTTTTCGTGGTTTTGGCGTGACCCAATCGGCCTATGCGGTCGAATCGAACATGGACATCCTGGCCGAGGCGCTGGGCATCGATCCGATCGAGCTGCGCGGGCGGAACGCCCTGCGCGTGGGCAGCGTCACTGCCACTGGCCAGCTCCTGCGTGAAAGTGCCGGTCTGCTCGAGTGCCTGCGCCTGGTCGAAGATGAGATTCGCCGGTCAGACAGCCTGTGCATGCCCGGGGATGCGGCACCTTACAGCCTGGGAACTGATGTGCGAAGACGGCGCGCTTGGGGGATTGCGGCCGGCTACAAAAACACCGGGCTGGGCGGTGGTGCGCCCGACAAAGCGGGTGCCGAGATCGAGGTGTTCGACGATGGCTGTGTCGAGGTGCGTACCAGCAGCGCCGAGATCGGGCAGGGATTGGTGGGCGTGCTGGCGCAGGTGACTGCCGAGGAGCTCGGTCTGCCCTATACACACGTACGCGTCCACCTCTCGGACACCGATCTCACGCCCGACGGTGGGCCGACCACCGCCAGCCGGCAGACCTACGTGACCGGCAACGCCGCACGGCTGGCCGCGGCCACCCTGCGCGAGCGATTGGCTGCGGCCGCCTCAGAGCGACTCGAGGTCCCACCCGATCGGATTTATTTCTCCGAGGGACTCCTGCACGTCAAACCCGGTCCGGCTGACAACGGCGACGGCGCACTGCACACGGTTCCCTTCACCGACGCCGTACGCTGGCTGCGCGAAGACGGCCAGCCATTGCGGCTGACTTACGAGTATTGGGCACCGGCGACGCAGCCCCTGGGCACGGGCGGTGACATGCATTTTGCCTTCAGCTACGCCGTACATGCCGCACTCGTCGAGGTCGACACCGCCACGGGTGAAGTCAAAGTGCTGCGCGTGGTCAGCGCCCACGACGTGGGCCGCGCCATCAACCCGTTGGCGCTCACCGGTCAGATCGAAGGTGGCATCGTGATGGGTCTCGGCAACTGCCTGACCGAGAACTACATCGTCAAAAACGGCATCCCCTGGACGGAACACCTTAGCCAATACAAGATGCCGGGCATCATGCATGCACCGCATATGACGACCTTTATCGTCGAAGACGAAACCGCGGAGGGGCCATTTGGGGCCAAAGGAGTGGGCGAGATTAGCTCGATCCCGATCACGCCGGCGATCACCAATGGTATCTACAACGCCGTAGGGGTGCGGGTGTTCAGTCTGCCCGTTGACCAGGACGCACTGCTGCAGGCCCTGCGTGCCGGGGAGCGCGAGGTGCATGCGGGTTGGGGAATAGGGGTTGGGG
>JAYRNS010000720.1:0-8046 GCA_041912075.1 Anaerolineae bacterium | reverse complement strand
TTTTGTATTTTGGTTTGGCGGGGGGGGGGTTGTGATGGGGGGGGGGGGGCGTCCATGACATAAAGGCTGGCATACCTCACAGGTCGTTCTGATCTGTGAGGTTGTTGTTAAAGACCGCCTGTTGACCATTCCGGTGATGTGTGTATAATCTCTGCATGGCGAAGCACGTCTCGTAGAGAAGAGGGAGTGGCGGGAATGGGTCAACAGCTTGCCAGTGCCAGTGTGTTGATGCGCTATATCGTCGACGATCTGTTTCGTTCGGTCAATCTGCCCACCAGCGGCTGGCTGCGCCAGGTGCTGGCGGCACCCTTACAGCCACCTTTGCAGCGCTTCGTCGACATGGCCACCGAATTCGATCGCATCGTGGCGGAAGAAGGTTTCCGCGAAGCGATGCGCTGGATGACCGCACGGTACGTGCGGGGGGTGACCACCTTTGGCGTCGAACAGGTGCCGCAGGCAGGACCACTCCTTCTCGTCTCCAACCACCCCGGCACATTCGACGGCATCGTGATCGCCAGTCAGCTGCCACGGCGCGATCTGACCATCGTCGCAACTGGTTTTCCCTTTTTGCGCAGTCTACCCGCTACCAGCCGCCACCTGATCCTCATTGCCAACCAGGACCCTTACGGCCGTATGTCTGCCCTGCGCACGATCATACGCCGCCTGCAGGCTGGGGAAGCCCTGATGATCTTCCCCAGCGGGCGTATCGAACCCGATCCCGACCTGCTGCCCGGGGCGAGTGAAGCGCTCCAGGCATGGTCACCCAGCCTCGACTTGATCATGCGCAAAGTGCCCGAAGCCAGGATCCTGGTGTCGATCATCAGCGGTGTGGTGGCGCCGAGCTGTCTGCACTATCCCTTCATCCGTCTGCGTAAAGGTGTGCTCGAACAGCAGAAATTGGCCGGCTTTGTGCAATTGGTGCAGCAGATGTTCTACCCGCACCGTTTTGGTCTCGTGCCGCGGGTTTCTTTTGGCCCGCCGCTGTCGCTGGGCGAGCTTTCGGTTGCCGAACGCGCACACAGCCTCAACCGCCTGGTGGTCGAACGCGCCCAGCAGCTGCTGACGCTGCACGCGCAGCGCAGCCTGGCCCTGGTCAAGGCCTGACCACAGAAGGAGAAACTCGGGAATGATCTATTTCAGTTGGGACTATCTGCTGTGTATCGCAGTTCCCACGCTGTTGATTTCGCTGTTCGTACAGTTCTACCTGAACTCGACCTACCGCAAGTGGAGCCAGGTACCCAACGGGGATGACATGACTGGTGTGCAGGTGGCGCAAACGATCTTTGGCCGCACCAGTCTGGCACCGGTTCGCCTGGAACGGGTGCCTGGCAATTTGAGCGATCACTTCGATCCACGCAGCAACACGGTCCGGCTGTCCGATGCGATTGCGACACGCCCCTCGGTGGCGTCGATGGCCGTCGCCGCGCATGAGCTGGGACACGTGCAGCAGTACCAGACTGGTTCGGCGCTGATTCGTGTGCGGGGTTTCCTGGTGCCCGCCGTTCAGCTAAGCCCAACCATCTCCTACCTGGCGATCTTGTTTGGCCTCATGCTGAACCTGACCGGGCTGATCTGGATCGGTGTGCTGTTTTTTGGCCTGATGGTGCTGTTTTCTGTCCTCACCCTGCCGGTGGAGCTGGACGCCAGCCGGCGCGCCATGAAGCTGCTCGGCGAAGCCAATCTGCTCCAGTCACCAGCCGACGCCCAAGGTGCACGCGCGGTGCTGCGTGCGGCCGCCCTGACTTACCTGGCTGCCGCGGTCACGTCGATCCTTCAACTGCTTTATTACATCAGCATCGCCCGCCGCCGCAGTTGAGCGTCTCCGTGACCAGCAGACAACATCCTTTGCTCTACCAGGTCAATACCCGCGTCTGGCTGCACAGCCTGCAGCAGGCGCTCGGTCGCCACACGACACTGGATGACATTCCCGATGCCGCATTGGACCACCTACGCGACTTGGGTTTCGACTGGGTATGGTTTCTCAGTGTGTGGCAAACCGGGGCTGCGGCGCGCCAGGTGTCGCTGGCCGATCCTGGGCTGCGTGCGGCATGCGCCGCGCTTCTGCCCGACCTGACCAACGCCGACATCTGCGGGTCGGGTTTTGCAGTCTCCAGCTATACAACCAACCTGGCGCTTGGCGGTGATGCGGCGCTCAAACGTCTGCGTCAACGGTTGCACGCACGCGGTATGCGTCTCCTGCTGGACTTCGTGCCCAACCACATGGCGCCGGACCACCCCTGGGTGTATCAGCACCCGGACTATTTCGTCCAGGGCAGCCATGCAGATGCGCAGCGTGAGCCGCAGAACTACTTCTGGGCCCCTACCCGCGCGGGTAACCAGGTCTTCGCCCACGGCCGCGACCCCCATTTCCCCGGCTGGCCGGATACGATCCAGCTGAACTACGCCAATCCCGCCGTGCAAGAGGCCATGCAGACCGAGCTGCTGCGCATCGCCGGCCTGTGTGATGGGGTGCGCTGTGACATGGCGATGCTGATCCTGCCCGAGGTCTTTCAGCGCACCTGGGGGCTGGCCGTGGCCGGCTTCTGGCCTACCGCGATCGCCGGCGTACGCAAAGCGTGGCCTGACTTTGTGTTCATGGCCGAGGTGTACTGGGACCTGGAAACCACACTCCTGGCCCAAGGCTTCGACTATGCCTACGATAAGGGGCTCTACGATCTGCTGCGCGCGCAAACCGCTGGCCCGGTGCGCGATCACCTGGCGGTGGACGCCGCCCAGCAAGCCCGACTGGTGCGCTTTCTGGAAAACCACGACGAAACACGCGCGGCGAGTGCCTTTCCACCCGGCGTGCACGAAGCGGCGGCCATTGTCACCTACCTGACGCCAGGCCTGCGCTTTTTCCACCAGGGCCAGCTCGAAGGGTTCCAGAAGCATGTCTCAGTTCACCTGTGTCGCGGACCCCAAGAACCGGTCGAGCCGGCGATACAGTCGTTTTACGCGGGCCTGCTGAATCTAATGAAGCATCCCACCCTGCGCTATGGCGTGTGGCAGCGGCTGACCTGCGCACCGCCAGCTGGGGACGACGCCACCTGGCAGCAGGTTCTGGCCTGGGAATGGCAGGATACGGACATGCAGCGTCTGCTGGTCGTGGTCAACTATGCACCGGACGCGGCTCGATGTTTTTTGTCGCTGTCACCTGTCAGCCCGTCCGTCCAGGCCTGGCACGTCAACAGTCTGTGGGACTCCGCTGGCGAAACCCAACCGGCCATCACACTGTCGGCGGGAGGGCTCGCCCTTGATTTACCGTCCTGGGGCTACTGCGTGCTGGCACTGCACGAACTCCGATCAAACCCTCATCCCTAACCCCCACCTCTTCCTTCACGCCTCACGCCTCACGCCTCACACCTTCACGCCTCACGCCTCACACCTCACGCCTCACGCCTCATACCTTCACGCTTCACGCCTCACGCCTGCACGTTTTCACGCCTCACGCCTGCACGTTT
The DNA here is from genome assembly GCA_041912075.1 of Anaerolineae bacterium. Taxonomy (GTDB): domain Bacteria; phylum Chloroflexota; class Anaerolineae; order SSC4; family Amarolineaceae; genus SSC4. The sequence continues at coordinate 4,585 of JAYRNS010000720.1, read as the reverse complement.
TCACGCCTCGCGCCTGCACGCCTTCCTCCCTCACGCCTCACACCCTCCCGTTTTCACGTTTTCCCGCCTCACGTGGTATAATCCCGCGGGTTTGACAACCATCAGCCCCAGTGCAGGCAGCTGGCTGATCGATTCAAAACACCACGATCTTTGTGATACATTTGCGGAGGCTTTTTATGAGTGACATGTACGTGTTTGCGTTCAAGGGTGAAACCAAAGCGCATGAGATGCTGGCCGAGATCGACCAGCTGCAGAAGCAGCAGCTGATCACTATCTCCGACGCGGCGACCGTCGTGCGCCGTCAGGACGGCAAGGTCAAGGTCAAGCAGGCGAACAGCCTGGTTGGCGCTGGTGCCCTGGGTGGCGCCTTCTGGGGCATGCTGATCGGCCTGCTCTTTTTCGCACCCTGGCTTGGCCTGGTGGTTGGTGCCGTCGCCGGCGCCGTCGGTGGCAAACTGTCTGACTACGGTATCGACGACGAGTTCATCAAAAATGTTGGCGCCACGATCCAGCCTGGCGACTCGGCCCTGTTCCTGCTGGTCGAGAAGGTCACCGCCGACAAGGTGATCCCCGCCCTGGAGAAATACCATCCGACCGTTCTGCAGACGTCGCTGACGGCCGAGTCCGAAGCCAAACTGCGCGCGGCCTTCGGTGCCGACGAGGCCCCAGCCGAAGGCACGACCGAAGCCGCCCCCGAAGCTGCCTGATCTTTAGGCCCTTCACATCGCACATAGAGCCACCCTGGTTGCGGTGGGCGCCCATCAGCCTGCACGGCGCTCACCCACCGGGGTGGTTTTTTGTCGCTCTCTGGCTTAACCCCAGATTAGAGTTTTGAAAAACCATCTACAAACTATAGATTAACACTTGACAAGATGCGCGAGCTGTGTTATACTCCTGGCTGTAAAGAAGAATCAGGATGAGGTGGAAATTCGATATGGGTGCGTATCTCGCAGTCAAAGAAATGTGGCGCAATCGTGGCCGGTTTTTGTTGTTTAGTCTTGTGATAGCCTTGATTACGACGTTGGTGTTGTTCATTGCCGGCCTGGCAGAAGGGTTGGGATCGGGTAACAAAGAATACCTGGAGAAGTTGAATGCGGAATTGGTTGTATACAAGGATAATGTCGATCTCTCGATCCCAACCAGCAAAATCGAACGCTCGAAGCTCAATGCGCTCCGCCGTGTCGAAGGTGTGGCCGATGTCGGCCCGATCAGCTTTAGCTCGGCTTCCCTGGTCTTTACGGACGGCCGCAAACCGCTGAACGTCTCGTTGATCGGTGTCGAGCCTGGCAAACCGGGTGAGTCGCCCGTGGTGACTGGTCGGGGTCTCGAGCGGCGGCGTGGCATGGAAGCGGTCATCGATCGTAATGTGGCGATACGGGCGAAGGTGGGTGTAGGTGACGTGATCACCGTCAAGTCGATCCAGGGTGCGGACGAAGAATTGTACGACTTGACGGTGGTGGGTGTGAGTGATGGGCGCCAGTATTCGCTGCAGCCGTCGGTGACCGTGCCATCCCTGACGTTCGAGAAGATCAAACCACAGGCCGTGCCTGGTGGCTCCGATACGGCCGAACTGGTATCGAATGTGGCGGCGGTACGTTTGCAGAACCCGGCTGATTTAGAAACCGTGGCGACCCGGCTGGAAAACCAGGTCAAGGATATCCAGGTGGCGGACCGTGAGACCGCTTTCAGCAATACACCGGGTTACAGTGCCCAGCAGAGCACGTTGAACACACAGCGGATCTTTGTGCTGTTGATCGGTATCCTGGTCATCGGCGGCTTCTTCCAGATCCAGACGCTGCAGAAAGTGCCGCAGATCGGGATGCTCAAGGCCATTGGTACACCCAACCGGGCGATTGGGGTAGCCAGCCTGACGCAGATTTCTGCGGTGACGGCGATTGGGGTGGCGATTGGTGCAACGGTCACGCTGCTGCTGTCCCTGGCCTTTCCACCCACGGTGCCGATCGTCTTCACGTCGGCGGCGGTGACGACGGCACTCGTCTCTTTGTTGTTGATCGGCCCCATTGGGGGGTTGGTATCCATCCGTTACGCGCTGCGTATCGAGCCTTTGACGGCCCTGGGCCTGGGAGCGTGAGGTAATCACATGACGGTGTTGCAGACAATCAATGTCAACAAAACGTACGAAGGTGGCAGTGGCCTGATCAAGGCCGTGGACAGTGTTTCGATCACGGTCCACCCCGGTGAGTTCGTGGCCCTGGTGGGTCCCAGCGGTTCGGGCAAAACCACGCTCCTGGCCATGCTGGCGGCCCTGCTCAAGCCCACGTCGGGCAGCATCATCATCGACGGTAATGACTTGAGCCGGATGAGTGATGCCGAGCGCACCGCGTTCCGACGGGAGAAGATTGGCTTTACCTTCCAGGCCAACAACCTGGTGCCCTATCTCACTGCCCAGGAGAACGTCGAGCTGATGCTACGCCTGAACGGCAAACTGGACAAGGCCAGCCAGGCACGAGCGCGTGAGCTGCTGGAGCGCCTCGGTCTGGGAGACCGTTTGCGCAACCTGCCGCGCCAGCTGTCCGGTGGTCAACAGCAACGCGTGGCCATCGCCCGCGCGTTGATCCACAACCCGCAGCTGGTGCTGGCCGATGAGCCCACCGCCAGCCTGGACACGGAACGCGCTTTTCAGGCCGTGGAGACCTTCTCGGACTTGATCCACGAGCAGAACCGGGCCGGCATCATGGTGACGCACGATCTGCGCATGGTTCAGTACGCCGATACGGTCGTCAGCATGCGCGACGGCAACGTGGCCCGTATCCTGACCGACCGCGCTGAAATTGCCGCCATGGCCGCCACCAGCCGCGAGGAACACCTCCCAGCCGCCGAACCGGCACCCGGCCCGCGCGTGGTCCTGCCCATGCCTGAACTGAAGCCGGCGTACAGTTACGCGGTATAGCCAGGGCCAGTGCAGTCTCCCCGTTTTACCGCCTGCATGGGTCAGGGACCCATGCAGGCGTTTTTTGTTCATGTACCATTGACAATACACAATAGTCTATGATATAATCTAGCCAGCCTATGGCAGAGGTATATCATGAAAGACAAATCCAAGGACCGTTTTGCGTTTTATGTGGTTGTTGATCCAGGCTTACACGAGGCACTGAAACGCAAGAGTGACGAAACCGGCGTTTCCGTCTCCTTCGTTGCCCGGCGCGCTTGGGAAGCCTGGGTGGTCACGAATCATCTCGCACCGCGTTCGGAGCCACTGACATCGAACAATGAGAACCAGTTGGAATCTGCAGCGTCAAGAGATGAGCCAGACTGGGCTCTTGTCGAGGCGATCAACAATTTTCTGGTCGAACACCCCATGGAGAGCGATCCGCTGCTAGATCGAATGCAGTACCTATCGGATGAGGAGGAGGATGGGTGATGCAACGCGGTGATATCTGGTGGGCCAGTCTCTCCGATCCCGCTGGTTCAGAGCCAGGCTTTCGTCGACCCGTGATCATCATGCAGTCCAACACTTTTAACGAGACCAATTTGGCAACCGTTGTCGTGGTGGCGATTACATCAAACGTCGCCCTCGCGCGGTTCCCCGGGAATGTACGGCTGCCCAAGAAAGAGACTGGTTTGCCTCACGATTCGGCGGCGAATGTGACACAGATCAAGACGCTGGACAGGCGCTTCCTCACTGAACGAATTGGTTCGCTCCCGCCACCGTTGTTCGACCAGGTGCAGGCAGGTGTGCGTCTTGTCCTGGGATTTCACTAGAGGCATGCCCATGTTACGACTTCACATCATCCAGGCCGCCCACGGTGACTGCCTGCTGCTCGAATACGGTGCCGCCGATGCACCGCGCTATGCGCTGGTCGACGGCGGACCACCGCTGGTCTACCACGAACACCTGCGTGCGCACCTGACGGAGATCGGTGCCACAGGTGGACGGATCGACCTGGTAGTGCTCTCCCATATCGATGACGACCACGTCGGAGGGTTGCTCAGCCTGTTTGGCGAACTGGAAGACCAACATGCCCGCGGTGAGGCGGCGCTGGTGGCGATCAACGACCTGTGGCACAACTCCTTCGACCGGTCGTTTGGTCCGCAGCTGGGGGCACGCATCCAGGTCGTGTTGGAACAGCTGGCTGCGCTGGAGAGCGATGTGCTGCCCTTCGATTTTTCCGCGCGCAGCTTCAGCCAGGGTGACACCCTCACCGAACTGGCCGAAATGCTGGACATTGCGCTCAACGCCCATTTCGACCCCGACGGCCTGATTCTGGTCGAAGAGGCGCCGTCCCAGCTGGCCTTCGAGAACCTGGCCCTGCGTATCGTCGGCCCTACGCGGCGCAACTTGCTGCGTCTGCGCCGCAAGTGGATGCAGTGGCTGGAACAGCAGCACGCTCTGCTGGCCAGCGGCAACTTCGCCGCGCTGGCAGCGGACCAGAGCATCCCCAACCTCAGCTCGATCATGTTCCTGGCCGAGGCCGAGGGCAAAACGATCCTCTTCACCGGCGACGGGAGGGGTGATTACATTCTGCGCGGGCTGCAGCAGACCGGTCTGTTGGCCAGTGACGGCACGCTGCACGTCGACGTGCTCAAAGTACCGCACCACGGCAGCAGCCGCAACGCGTCACGG
>JAYRNS010000719.1:0-1952 GCA_041912075.1 Anaerolineae bacterium | reverse complement strand
ATTGCTCCTTCTGGGATGGTCCCGGTGTCGTGGTTGACGCTTGTGTCACGTGGAAAACGGTGCCTGACTCTCATGAATGGCACACGAGTTTGGTGCAGATTAAACACAATCTTGACCGTCGTGTCAAATCCAACCGTTCCCGGCGGAAAACACGGGTTTGCAGTGGATCAGCGGAGGGCGGCAGCGAGCTGGCTTTTTTACGATCGGCTCTCATGTCACGAGGCAGGGCGCGACGCCAAGTTTCGGGAATCACGCGGCCGACTTCTGCTCGGCCATCTTTTCTGCAAGCCAAACGTTGACGAGGGTCTCGATGCTGACTCCTCGCTTTCGTGCCTGTTCCTCGATAGAAGCACACAGATCGACTTCGATGGGTACGGCACAAATCACTTCAAACTGTACGTCGGGCGCATCCGTATCGAAATCTGCGAAGTCGTGGGTATCCCAACACTCGCCGACCTTTTCCAACGTGTCGACACTTGATATACTGGTAAGTCTATTTTCGTCCATATGCTTTGCGCTCCTTTTTGCTCATGTTGCGGGGGAATCAGTGACATACTGCGGCAGGCATCGGGTATGGGCGATCGTCTGGTGGTTAGGTGAGATGTCACAGCCGGAGCTGTGACCTACGACCAACCGGCCAACCAATCGAAGACATTAGTCCACAAGCGGGCGTACCCGGACCAAAAGACAAAGTTGCAGCCCCAGTGCGGGGCCGGATCAGAGGTGTAGGCCAGCACGCGTCCGCGGCCGAAGTACCCCACAGTGATCGCCGGATGGCCATCGCCCTGCCAGGTGGCAACGACCTCGCAGCCGGTGCGCGGCCGGACGATGTTGTAACCCAGCACCGGCGGCAGCGTCGCCAGATCGATGCCGCGCAGTACCGGGTGGTCGGGTTCGGTGGCTTCGACGACGAACCCTTCGGTGCTCTCGCGCAGGTCTTCGACCTCCAGGCACTCGCAGGGCAGCACCTCACGCAGCCGGGTGCGACCCCAGCCGCCCTTGCCCAGCTCGCCGTTGAAGCTCAACCAGCCGCCGAGAAACACCGCATGTTTGCCGCCGTGGATCGCCTCGATCGTCAGGCGGATACGGTCGGGGAAGGTGAGCACCTGTGTGCCGAAGATGTGGCGGTTGAAAAACTGCGGGTGCAGCTGGAAGTTTTTGGCCTCGACGTCGGAGAAGACGAGGATGTCGAAGTCGTCGAGCACCTTCTCGTACGCGCCGGGCGGCAGGGTGTAGAACTCCCAGGTCGGCACGTTGACGATGGTATGCCGCCCGCTCGACCCGGCCGCGGCGACGAGCCAGCGTCCATAGTTGATGACGTCGAGCCCTTTGGGGGTGTGGTTGAACGACGTCTCGGCGTAGACCGGACCCATCTGTACCGCCCAGTCGCCTACGTAGTAGATTTTGGCCATCGTGATCCTCTATTCGACTGCCTCACGGAGTGAACGAAACACGGCAACCAGGTCGGTTAGCTGGTAATGGGCGTTGAGACCGCTGGGGTTGGGCAGGACCCATAGACGCGTCCCGGCCAGGGTCTCGGCCTGGGGGCCAAGGACGGCACGCGGCCGCGCAAAGGCGGTGCGGTACGCACCGATTCCGAGCACCGCCACGACTCGTGGCTTGTACTCGGCAGCCGTCGCGGCCAGGCGCTGCTGGCCGGCGACGAGCTCCGCCGGCGCCAGCTCGTCCGCCGTCGCGGTGGCGCGCGCAACCAGGTTGGTGATCCCGTAACCCGCCGGCAGCAGGAGCTGCTCCTCAGCCGGGCTCAGCTGCCGTGCGCTGAACCCGGCCAGATGCAGCACCGGCCAGAACCGGTTGCCCGGCCGGGCAAAATGATGCCCGGTCGCGCCCGAATACAGCCCCGGATTGATGCCGCAAAACAGCACCTTCAAGCCGGGCGCAATCACGTCGGCCACGGTTTTGCCGTACGCAGCCAAGATGTCTGCGCGGGT
>JAYRNS010000718.1:0-2277 GCA_041912075.1 Anaerolineae bacterium | reverse complement strand
AAACTCAATCTACGTCAAACGTTTCGATATCGAAACTATACCACAACCTGTCAGACTTGTCAAATCGATCCATGTCAAATGATTCGATATCGAAACTATACCACAGTCCTTCGGACCTGTCAAATTCAACTCACGTCAAATCATTCAATGTCGAAATTATATCGCGGACGGGTGGACTTGTCAAATCGTGCTGCCGGTCATTCAGCGGAACCTTTACGCGGTGGTGTGCTCGCTGATATGCCTGGCGATATACGCCGCATCCTCGGCCACACCCATCAGCAGTCCAGACTTCTGCGTATGCAGCCAGGGCAAGCCGACAAAATACACACCAGGAAAGTTGGTGACCCCGCGCGTTTGCCGTGGAAAGCCGGCCGTGTCGCCAACGGGCAGCTTGAGCAGGTTGAAGTCGAAGTCATAGCCCGCGGCCCAAATGACCGAGGTGATACCGGCCTGCGCGATGTTGAGTTCGGTCACGAGGGGCTGCGTGAAGCCGTCACGCAGCACGGGCGGGCGGTCACCGGGTGCCTCCAGCCCCTGGCGTTCGATGTAGGCGTCGATCATGCCAAGCAGCATCGTTTCTACCTGGTCAGTCTTGGACAGATTCTCGTACAAGTCGGGGGCCAGAACGATGGTGCCGTCAGCCACACTGCGCAGGTGACCCAACAGCGTGATACCCTCGCGTGCAAAACGATGCAGGTTCAGATCGTGCCCACCGCCAGCGCCGGAAACATGTGGGTTGGCGGCAAAACGTGCCATAGGTGAAGGCAGCATATCCGGCGTGCGGTCGAAGAAGCCGGCCTGTGCCAGCCAGGTGTACGTGTCCCTGCCACGGTAGCGTCGCGGGGCGCGGCCAGCACCGCCCACACACAAGAAAACGTGACGACCGCCCTTGCCGAGCTCCTCGGCAATCTGGCAGCCCGATTGGCCGCTGCCGACTACTAGAACGGCGCCGGGTGGCAAGGCCGCCGGGTTGCGGTACTGTTCGGAATGCAGCTGGATGACGTGCGAAGGCAGCGCAGCCGCATAGGAGGGAATCCGGGCCCGTTGGTAGAGTCCGGTCGCCATGACCACGTGGTGAGCACGGTACGTTGTGGTGGAGGTGTGGACGAGGTAACCCGGTGTGCTGGTCAACGGCTCGATCCCCGTCACTTCGACGCCAAACGCCACGGGCAGGCGTTGATCGACGACGTAGCGTTCGAACGCGGCGATGACCTCGTCTCGCGGCATGAATCCTTCGGGTTCAGATCCAGTGTACTCGGCACCCGGCAGGCGAAAGGTCCAGTTGGGTGTTACCAGGGTGAAGCTGTCCCAGCGCTGCCGCCAGGCGTGGCCAGCCTGGCTCGCTTTTTCCATGACTATATGCTCGCGGCCAAACTGGTTGAGCCAGTAGCTCGTGGCCAGCCCAGCCTGGCCGCCACCGATGATCACAGTTTCAATGGATTCGATCTTCATGGCAATGGTATCCTTTTTGATTATGCGGGCTGTTTTCTACCAGCGGTCTTCTTTGACAGCTTTCTGAAATACTGCTAAACTTAGGTTACACTAAAACAGGCATTAGTTCATACAAATGACGGAAATCTCACCGGCCCATCAAGACTATCTCAAAACCATTTACCTGCTGCACAGCCGTGGCCAGCCGGCGACGAATTCGGCGATTGCACAGGCGTTAGGCGTTGCCCCCGCCTCGGCAACCAACATGGTGCAGCGGTTGGCCGAAGCGGGTCTCATCGAGTACAGCCGCTATCACGACGTGCGCCTGACGTCCGAGGGCGAACGGGCAGCCCTGGAGATGGTACGTCACCACCGGCTGATCGAGCTGTTTTTGCACGAAATCCTCGACATGCCATGGGACAAGGTGCATGCCGAGGCTGAGCGCCTGGAACACGTCATCAGCGAAGAAGTGGAAGAGGCCATTGCCCGCAAGCTCGGTTATCCCACCGTCGATCCGCATGGTGATCCCATTCCCAGCAAAGATGGTGCCCTGACCGACCAGGCAGCCGATGGATTGCTGAGCGAGCTGGCACCCGGTCGGCTGGCGACGGTCAACCGCGTCCACATCCAGGACAGCGCGCGCCTGCGCTACTTGGGTGAGCTGGGTCTTTACCCTGGCGCGCAGGTGCGTGTATTGGAGCGGTCGCCGTTCGAAGGTCCGCTGCTGGTCGACGTCGATGGCCGTTCGCGTATGGTGTCGTTCGGCATGGCACAGGCACTTTCGGTGACGATCGTACGCTGAGCGCCAGGAGCGCCGAACCCAGTTCGGTGGTTCCGAAACGGTTT
>JAYRNS010000717.1:0-4785 GCA_041912075.1 Anaerolineae bacterium | reverse complement strand
CTTCGAGCTCCTGGTGACCCGCTGTATCGCCTGGAAGACGGTTCACCCCGCCCGGGTATAGGGAGGATCACCTATGGGTTTTTCCTTGGAAAGACCCTGATCAGCACCGGGCGCGCGCAGGGCCGTCAACATTTCCGTGGGAATCCGCACCGGATGACCGGCGTGCGTGATGCAGATATGTTTCGAGTAGCCGGTTACCAACGTGGCATCATCACGCGCACGCAGCACACGGTAATCGAAACGCAAACCACGGCTGCGTAGATCACCGATCCGCGTGCGCACCACCAGCACGTCCTCGTAGCGAGCCGGCACGATGTAGCGTGCCAGCACTTCGGCGACCGTAAAATACAAACCGCTGGCTTCAACCTGGCTGTACGGCAGCCCGCGGCAGCGCATGTAGCTGCTGCGTCCCTCTTCGAACCAGATGACATAATTGCTGTGATGCACAATTCCCATCGCATCGGTTTCGGCGTAACGCACCGAAACCAGCGCACAGGCCTCGTCGCCCTCCAGCCATTCGCGGCGCGTCAACAAATTGAGTTCGGACACACAACCTCCATGGTGGGTGAATATGCTCTGGCAGCCAGCATATCACAGCCCCCACCGGCTGTCAAAGTGCACCGCCAAGGCCGCGTTCAACCGCCAATGCGCCCAAATCGACGCGGAATTTTCTACTCCGTAATCCATTCCGCGCCGCAGCTAGACTCCAGTTCAGCGCTCCCAACACCCCCTACTCCCTACTCCCTACTCCGTACTCCGTACTTCCTACTCCCTCCTCCCAACTCCCCCGGCATTTGATCTATCCACGTCATTAGGTATATACTGAATCAAAGGAGTCAGCCTATGAATGTCATTTTGCTTATCAGTTTACTTGTGTCTGTGTTGGCACCCACGCCGTTCGTTCATGGCCAAACCGCTGGCGGTGTGTACCTGATCGATGCAGTAGACCTGCCGCCCGCCGCACGGACGGAGATCGTCGGGCAGTCCGGGACTGACTGGTGGGTACAGTTGGGTCCACACTTGCTCGTGGCCGGCCAGCCACCCAGCGCCGCACACGCGATTCGTCTCGCCGCGGAGACGGCACCCGATGCGTTCGCCCTGGTGCGGCAACCCCCCTCTGATTTGACCGTCCTCGTCAGGTACGGCCAGCTGGCGATCGCGCAGCGCGGGGACGTGATGCGTTTCCTGGCCAGCCAGCCGCCGTCCAGCGTGGGCGAGGTGCAAACGCGTGCCCATCGCACGTTCACCTGGCAGCCGCTGCCGGTCAACGTGTGGCTCGGTGGGCCGGCCGAACCTGCACCGGCGACACCGTCGCACACCCGCCAGGATCTGGTCAACCAGGTGAGTGACACGCGCACGCTGGCCGACGTCACCACCCTGGCCACGATCCAGTTTCCGTCGACCACCACCCGCCGTACAAGCACGACGGGCAATCTGCTCGCACGCGACTGGCTGCAAAGCCAATTGGCGGCTTTGGGCTACGGCACATCGCTGCAACCGTTCCCGTCCCCCTACGGCGGTGTGTCCTACAATGTCATCGGTGAGATACCAGGCCGCACGCGGCCACAGGACGTGTACATCGTCGGCGGTCACTTCGATTCGACGTCGCCACAGGCCTCGACCAATGCGCCGGGTGCCGAGGACAACGCCAGCGGCACGGCCGGCATCCTGGAGATGGCACGTATACTGGCGGCTTATCCGCCCCAGGCGACAGTGCGGTTCATCCCGTTTTCGGGTGAGGAACAGGGGCTCTACGGTTCGGAATATTACGTCAGCCAGTTGAGCGCCAGCGAGCGCGCCCGCATCAAGGGCGTTTTTATCATGGACATGATTGGCTACAAAAGCCAGGCCTACCCATTGAACGTGCTGCTGGAGAGCCGCAGCAGTGTGTCCGGCGCGGTCAACCTGGTCAATACCCTCAGCAGCAACGCCCAAACCTACACGACCCTCGATGTGAATGTCTCGTACTATGCCTGGGGCAGCGATCACGTCCCTTTCTTGGACGTGAATATTCCGACGGTGCTGCTGATCGAGCAAGAGTACGATAGTTATGCCTGTTACCACCAAACCTGCGACACACCCAACCAGCTCACGCCAGCCCAGGCCGGCGAGGTGCTGCGTATGCTGGTCGCCACTCTCGATGCCACTGCCGGCACCTGCGAGCTGGCCGACGTCAACTGTGACAGCATGATCGACGTGTTCGACATACAGCTGGTAGCCAGTGCCTGGAGCAGCCCGTACAACCGGCTGTACGATCTCAATCATGACAGTGTGGTCGATATTGTGGATGTGATGTTGGTGGGGGCGGAGTACGGAGTAGGGAGTACGGAGTAGGGAGAGAGTACGTTTTGTGCTCAGAAGCTGTTTGAAGAGGCCGGACCGGGCTCACGCGAAACTGCGAAGGCCGCAAAGAGGTAACAACAAGGGCCTGAAGCCGCGTCTTTCTGCGCGTCTTCGCGTCCTCGCGTGAGCCTTTCAAACACTCTCTCAGAAGAGTTGATTAGGAAAGGACCTGGTTTGATGAACATCGATGATGTGCGGCGCGTGTTAGTGATTGGGGCCGGCACGATGGGCCGGCAGATAACCATGCAGTGCGCGATGTTTGGTTATGACGTGGTGATGTATGATACCCAGGCCGGGGTGTTTGCCGGCGCGCTGGCCGAGATCGAAAGAACGCTGTACTATCTGGTGAGCCAGGGCTATCTGCCGGAGGCGCAAGTCCCCGTGACGCTGGCGCGCATCGTGACGTGTGATGAACCGGCGGTCGCCGCCGCGGGCATCGACCTGGTCAGCGAGTCGGTGCCCGAAGACCCGCAGCTGAAGGGTCGTATCTTTGGCCAGTTCCACCCGCTCTGCCCGCCGCACGCCATCTTTACGTCCAACACCTCGACCCTGGTGACGTCGCAGTTTGCGGCGGCGACCGGACGGCCGGCACAGCTGGCCGCTTTGCACTTTCACTCGCCGGTCTGGCTGTCGAACGTGGTCGACGTCATGCCGCACCCCGGCACGGCACCGGAGACGATCGCCCTGCTGGAACAGTTTGCGCGGCGGATCGGGCAGATCCCCATCGTCTTGCACAAAGAAAACCACAGCTTTGTCTTCAACAACATGCTGAACGCCGTCCTGCGCGAGGCGCTGACCCTGGCCGCCAACGGCGTCACGAGTGTGGAAAACATCGACCGGGCGTGGATGGGGGTCATGAAGATGCCGATTGGACCGTTCGGCATCATCGACCAGATCGGCATCGATACGGTGTACGACATCACCGCCTATTGGGCGAGCCGCCTGACGTACGACCAGCAGCTGCGGATCAACGCCGGTTTTCTCAAACCGTACGTGGACAAGGGGTGGTTAGGCAGAAAGAGCGGGTGTGGCTTTTATACCTATCCCCATCCGGCATTCGAGCAGCCCGGTTTTGTGGAAGGACGTCACCCGTAACACGGCAAGGACATAACGAACGGCCGGGTGCGGGCTGGCCTTGACGCGCAACGGAGCTGCTGCATTGTGAGGTGCAGCAGCTCCGTTACTTTGCTATTGTCGCGGCACCCGGAATGGTCAGATTCCAGGTGCCGCTTCATTGATTACTGGCTGCTGCGGCGCACACGCCGCCCTAACAGCAGGCCGATGCCAACCAGCAGCAGCAGGCTGGTCAGCGGTACCCACAGCGACGTCGCCGGCAGGCTGCCGATCGAGCTGATCGTCACGGCCGTCGGTTGGCCCACGATCGTCGTCATCTGAGTGGCCTGGCGGGTCTGGCCGCTGGTATCGCTGAGGGTGGCGGTGGTCGTAGCGGTGGGGCCGCTGTTGGCCATCACCTTGAACCAGGCGTCACCTTCGGCACGCGGCCGCAGATTACCCAGGTTCCAGGTCAGAACCCCACCGGCCGGCACGATGCCGCCGGACGCCGAGACAAAGGTCGTGTTGGGTGGCACCGTGGCCGTTAAGGTCGTATTGGGCGCGCCACCAAACCCCACTGAGTTCCAGTAGATCTTGTACGTGATGACCTGGCCAGTGTTGACCGGGTCTGAATCATCCGAAAGGGTCAACGTCAAGGCATGGTCACAGCCCCAATTGACCCCCACGCCGCTCGCCGGCGTGAAACGCACCGCGCGGCCGTTCTGCAGGTCGGCCGAATTGGCGTAGGAATAAAGCTGTCCCACGGCACCGGCGGCGTCTTCCAACCCCACCGAGGTGAAGTTGGGCCAGCTCACCGTCTGGTACTGGTAGACGATCTCCCCGGTCGCCGTATCGAGAATGATCTCGAACGTCTCCGGGAAACCGCTCGCCCAGTGCTGGACCTGGTAGAACTCAGCCACGAACTTGCTGCCCACCGTCTTGCCGTAGATCATGCCCTGCGCACCGCTGTCGGGGTTGAGGTCCTCACCGTACGCCATCGCGTCGGTATTGGGCCGGCCTTCGAATGGCAGGATCATGTGGGCGGCCGTGTAGTTGGTTGTGCCGAAGAAGACAAAACCGTTCGAGTTGATACGGACCGTCGTGTAGGCGGTGCCGAAGTAGGTGAATGCCGCTGGCAGGTTGATGGCGGCGGTGCTGGCATCGTCACCCAGCGCATAGGCGGTGCCGTCGGTGGCATCGATCCAGTTGTAGACCGGGCCACCCGGCTGGCGGCTGTCGATGCAGGCATAGTTGGCCCGCGCCGTCAGCGTGAAGTTGACGTTGGTGTTGCCCGACACGACCACGTTCTGCGTACCGGACTGGTAACCCGGATGCTGGGCCGTCAGATCGTACGTGCCGGCTGGCACCTGGATGCTGTAGGCGCCGTTG
>JAYRNS010000716.1:0-3579 GCA_041912075.1 Anaerolineae bacterium | reverse complement strand
GCTCGCCGCCTACCAGGCCAGCGGTGAGTACAGCATGATCAAGGCTGCGGCCGCCCAAGGCTGGATCAACGAAGACCGGGCCATCGCCGAATCGCTGATTGCCATCAAGCGCGCCGGTGCCGATGTCATCATCAACTATTTCGCCGTGGAGGCGGCCAAGAGCTTGGCATGAGCCAGCGTGATACATCTTTTTTGCATACTTGCGTTCCTGGCACGCGTGACCAAAACGTGGTATACTCTGCGTCACCAATGTGAATTGGCCTGGCTGTATCGCCAGTCTGCCCGCAGGGTAGGTTGGAACCAAAAGGAGAACCAACACATGTTACGTAGGGATGATCGACAAGACCGGCGTGAAGATCGTCGGGGGGGCGGTCCTGGTGGCGGCGGTGCCACCCACTTCCAGATGCGACAGAAGATGTTTGCCATCGGCGATGACTTCTGGATCGAAAATGATCGCGGCGAACGGGTCTACAAAGTCGACGGTAAGGCGCTGCGCGTGCGCAGCACCCTCATTCTTGAAGACCGCAGCGGTCGTGAAGTTGCCAAGATCCAGGAGCGCATGCTGCGCGTCAAGGACAGCATGGAGATCGAAGGCCCGGGCGGCGAGCGAGTCGGCATGGTCAAGAAAGCCCTCATTACGCCAGTCCGCGAACGCTGGACGGTGAAAATCCGCAACGGCCCCGATTTGGACGTGCAGGGCAATATTCTCGACCACGAGTACTCGATCGGCGAAGGCCGCGACAAGGTGGCCGAGGTGTCGAAGAAGTGGTTCCGTCTGCGCGACACTTACGGTATCGAGATCGACGCCGGCCAGGATGAAGCCGTGATCCTGGCCATCGCCATTGCCATCGACGAGATGGCGCACCCCAGCCGCTAACCAAGAAGAACAAAGGAGGACACACCAGATGCTCAAATACGGACCAGTTGATGTGATCGCCCTGGCATTTGGCGAGCCGCGCTTCGACGGCAGCATCTTTGCGGCGATCGAGCGCCAGGCGGCCACCGGCACGATCCGCGTGTTGGACGCCATGCTGCTGCTCAAGGATGAAGAAGGCACGTGCTGGAGTCTTGACTTGGAGGACCTGCCGCCTGATCTGAAGGCGGCCGTGGGCTTTATCGAGACTGGCACGCACGGCTTGTTCGATGCCGATGATGCTGATACGCTCTACGAAGGTATGGTGCCGGGTTCGGCAGTGTTGACCCTGGCCATCGAGCACCGCTGGGCGGTCGATCTGGTAAATGCTGTCTATGAGGCCGGTGCCGATGTGGCGTTCCAGACCCGCGTGCCGGCGGTTGTCGTCGATGAGGCGCTTGCCTCACTTGGAATTGAAGCTTAAGGGAGGTCAAGATGCCAGGACTCGTTCGAGGAATGGCGCGTACAGCGGCTGTGGTTGGCACAGCCACCGCCACGCGCAATGCCGTCAATCGGCGGCAGGCTGAGAAGAACATGGCCGCGTACCAGAATGCTGTGGATTCAACCTCTAGTCAGCAGCCACAGCAGCAGGTCGTCTATGCCGAGCCACCGCCGCAGCAGGTCGTGTATGCGGCGCCACCGCAGGTTGCACCTGCGACAGCGGCACCCACCCAGGACGACGTGATCACACAGCTTGAACGTCTGGGTGCACTCAAGGCACAGGGGATCCTCACCGAGGAAGAATTCGCCGCGCAGAAAGCGAAGCTCCTCGGCGGCTGATCGCCGGTCATAGAGACTACAAAAGAACACACAGTGCACACAGACTATTCAGCAAAATCTCTGTGCACTGTGCGCTCTTTGCGGTGTGACTTAGGGCCTATCCGAATAACTGCCCGCAGGCGCATGATTGAGGTGAATATCTGGTTATTCGGATAGACTCCTACATCGCCTTTTCCGCCAGCGCCTCACCAACCGCTTCCATGGTGGCGCCGGCACCCATGTCCATGGCACCGGCCGCCACGCCAGCCAGGCCCTCGACCGCCATCTCGCGCGCGGCATCGGTGGCGGCGGCGGCCATTTCGAGTTCCGCGGCGCCCGTCACGGCGTAACCAAGACCAGCGATGGCCAGGTCGTCACTGCGCTCGGCCACGGCCTCAGCCACCCGCAGGCGTGTCAGACCTTCGACCATCTCGTCGGCCCCGTAGCCGCCGATCTTGGCACCCGTCGCCGCCATGGCAACCGACAGGGCGCGCGTGGCCGCAAATTTGACGATGGCGTCGACGGCCAGCCCACGCAGCGCCTCGCCCTTGGCCGTCAGGAACTCGGCCAACACGGGCATTTCACGGAGGGCGGCCACGTCAGCCGCAACGCTGAGCTGGCCGGCGATGGCACCCAAGTCCATGCCAAAGCTGAGGTCTTCTTTGCTCAGCGCGGCTACCAGATCACTCTGCACCTCGACATCCTGCGATGTCGCCAGGATATCGGCCCCCTGTGCCATATCCATGGCACCGGCCGCCGCCACCACGTCGCTCAGGCGGGCCATGCGTGCCGCCACCACTTCCAGGTCGGCCGCACGCGTCAGGTCACTGGCGCCGGCGGCCAGGGCGACCTTACCAACCATATTGACTTCCTGCGCCGTCTGCAGCATGTCGATGCCCTCGGCCATCTCGACCACACCGGCGACTTGGGTTTCGACGCCGGCGACTTCGGCGGCCGCCGCCGTGTTGGTCAGTTGACGTTTGCTGACAGTCACGCTCTTTGATTTGCCTGCCATCTTGTTGATCTCCTTCGATCTTGAACTGGAATCTGTCTCAACCGATCCATCGAGGGATGCAGTGAATTGTACGCAAAAAGACACCAAAAGCAAACGCCCTTGTGCACAACGTGCCGCTACCGTCACAGCATATGCATCATGACAGAAATTGACTAGTGCCAAAAAGGTGCAAGAATGGTGTAGAAACATATGGCTTTCAATCTACGCAACCGGAGCTTTGTCAAAGAGCTTGATTTCACCCCCGAAGAGCTCAAATTCCTCCTCAAGCTCTCGGCCGAGCTGAAGGCGGCCAAGTACGGTGGCTACGAGCAGCCGCGGCTCACGGGCAAAAACATCGCCCTGATCTTCGAAAAGACGTCCACGCGTACGCGCTGTGCGTTCGAGGTGGCGGCCTATGACCAGGGCGCGCACGTCACCTACCTGGGTCCCGAGGGCTCGCAGATCGGGCACAAAGAATCGATGAAAGACACGGCGCGCGTGTTGGGCCGGATGTACGATGGCATCGAATACCGGGGGTTTGCCCAGGAGACGGTCGAAACCCTGGCGCGGTACGCTGGCGTCCCGGTGTGGAACGGGCTCACCGACCAATTCCACCCCACCCAAACGCTGTGCGATGCGTTCACCATGCTGGAGCACAGCGACAAGCCGTTGGCTGACATTGCCTACTGCTACCTGGGCGATGCGCGTAACAATATGGGTAACTCGCTGATGGTTATGGGCTGCAAGTTGGGTATGGATGTCCGGCTGTGTGCGCCGCGGCACTTGTGGCCGGCGGATGACCTGGTCGAGACGTGTCGTCAGATTGCGCGTGAAACCGGCGCCCGCCTGATGCTGACGGAGCGCGTGGAACAAGGTGTGGCCGGTGTCGATTTCCTGCACACCGACGTCTGGG
>JAYRNS010000715.1:0-5045 GCA_041912075.1 Anaerolineae bacterium | reverse complement strand
TGGGGCAAGGGTTACGGGACTGAAGCGATGCAGCTGCTGCTGCATTACGCCTTCGACGAGCTGAACCTGTACCGGGTCAATCTGAACGTTTTTGAATATAACGAACGGGCCGTGCGCTCGTACATCAAGTCGGGCTATGTCGTCGAAGGCCGGGCGCGCCAGATATTCCTGCGCGAAGGCCGGCGCTGGGACTTCATCTATATGGGTGTCCTGCGCGACGAATGGGCCAGCCGGCCGGTCGACCAGGCGCTGGGTGTCAGTGCCCTGGCCGGCATGCCGGGGAAGGAGAGACTCTCGTGACCGTATTGGCCAACGAATTCAAAGCCAGTTATGCGTTCATGGAACGCAACTTCTATATCGTCAAACGCTACTGGGGATGGGAGATCGTATGGCTCGTCTACTCCATCGTCAACTCCCTCTCGGTGAGCTACATCGGTTATGGCATGGGTGCCCTGGGCGGTTCGGGTGTCGATACGGCGTTTATGGTGATCTACCTGGCCATCGGCACCATCGTCTGGCGCTACCTGTCAGCTGTGTTCTACTGGGTGACCGACGTCATCGGCATGGAGCGCTGGGAAGGGACGATCGAGTACACGTTGATGGCACCGATCCAACGGATCACGCACATGTTGGGGCAGACGGTCTTTGCCGTCATCTACAGCCTGATCCATACTGCGGTCATCCTGGGCGCGACCCTGCTCTTCTTTGACATCCAGTTGGACAATGCCAACCTGTGGGGCACAACGGTGATGCTCATCGTCGGCAGTATCTCGTTCATCGGCATCAGCATCGTAGGCTCGGTGCTGCCGCTGCTGTTCCCGGAGCGCGGCTCGCAGATGACGCACGTCATCATCGCCTTGCTCCTGCTGATCTCTGGTGTATACTACCCGGTGACGGTTCTGCCGCCGTGGATGCAGACGCTCAGCAAGCTCTCACCCGCGACGTACGTGCTCGACGGCGTGCGCGCCACGCTGCTCGACGGGGCTGCCACACGCACCCTCTGGCCCTACGTCTGGCCACTGCTGATCATGGGTCTGGTGACCATCCCGGCCGGGCTGCGGGTCTTCCGCTGGGCGGAAAATTATGCCAAACGCACCGGCAAGCTGCATCGGAATGGTTAAATGAAACAATGACGACTGTGGGTGATAAAACACACCGTCACCAGGGCCAGGTGTTCAAAAAAGCCCTGGGCCATTACTACGTCAATACCGGGCACCAAACCGTGGTTTGTTCGCTGTCGAGCAAACTGCGTAAGGACCTGGTCTATCCCACCGCCGACCGTTCGTCGGTGGGGCATCGACGGGTACAGGCCGTGCGCGGTCTGGCCGTACTCGACCCGGTGGCGATCGGCGATCGGGTCGAGTACATCGATGCTCCTCACGGGGCGGGGATGATTACCAACGTACTGCCGCGCAGCAACCGGTTCGTACGCCCCGCCGCCGGCACGCAGGAGATCGAACAGGTCATCGCCGCCAACATCGATCAGCTGATCCCCATGCTGGCGGTGGCGCGACCCGAACCGACGTGGGGCCTGCTGGACCGTTACCTGGCCATCGCCGAGGCCGAGGACCTGCCGGTGTTGATCTGCATCACCAAAATCGACCTGGTCGAGCCCGGCATGATCGATGCCGAAGCCGAGGTCTACCGCCGCATCGGTTATCCCGTAATTCTGACCAGCGTACGCAGCGGCATTGGCATCGATGACCTGGAGGCTGCGCTGCACGACCGGCTGTCGGTCTTCGTAGGTAAATCGGGGGTTGGCAAGACCTCGCTGCTCAATACAATCCAACCCGGTTTGGGTCTGCGGGTCAGTGAAATCAGTGACAGCACCGGCAAGGGCAAACACACCACCACCCACCTGGAGATGTTCGATCTGGACGGGGGCGGGCAGGTGATCGATACGCCGGGGGTCAAGGAACTGAGTATGGCATCACTGGTCGAGTACGACCTGGCCTATCTGTTCCGCGAGATGCGTCCCTACCTGGGGCAGTGCCAGTTCGGTGCCACGTGCACGCACTCGCACGAACCGGGCTGTGCCATCAAAGCCGCCGTGACGGCCGGCGACATCGCCGGACGGCGTTACCAAAGTTATCTGCGCATGGACGCAGAGTAATCGCCGCCGATACCGCCGGCGTCAGCCAACAACCAAGGACCTGTCCAAGAATAACTTCCCGGTTTCGGCCCGGAATTCCCATGCAAAAAGCGGACGTTATTCTTGGACAGGTTCCAACCGAGTCGGCGAAGGCCGACGGCTGGACTGAGACTTCGTCATCGCTGCTGCGACCGCAGGCACTTCGCCGAAGCGTCGGAGTCGCCCAACGATCAAAGGAAAGGACGATGGAAACGACGATGGAAACGACAGTGCAAACGACAATGGATATTCAGCTTCCCGCCGGTCTGACAGGCCGGCCCGCAACCATAGACGATCTCGACGGCGTAGTGGCCCTGATGCAGGCGCATGATGTCTTCGAGATTGGCGAACCCGATACGTTACGCGAAGACGTGTTGAGCGAATGGCAGCGTACGCGCTTCGATCTGGCCACGGATGCCATGGTCGTCGAAAACGCCGCGGGCGAGATCATCGGCTACGTCGAAGCCTGGGAGAAAGAACCGCACGTCAGGATCAGCAGTGTCGGGACCGTGCACCCCGATCACTTTGGCCGTGGTATTGGCAATGCGCTGATGCAGTGGAGTGAAGCCCGTGCGCGGGCGCACATCCCATTCGCACCCGCGGGTGCGCAGGTCACCAACAGCCACATCACCAGCCACAAGAATACCGCGGCGCGCGCCCTCTTCGAAAGCCACGGTTACCACCCCGTGCGCTCCTTCTGGCGCATGGAGATCGATCTGACGCAGCCACCGGCTGGTCCGCAGTGGCCAGAGGGGATTACGGTGCGGGCGATGGACCCCGTGACCGAGGCGCACGCCACCTACGAGGCTGTCGAAGAGGCCTTCGCCGACCACTGGGGTCACGTGCGCGGGACGTTCGACGATTGGGCGACGCACGCCATGGCGCGCGATGACTTCGATGCGAACCTGTTCTTTTTGGCCATGGATGGCGATGCGGTGGCCGGGACGTCGTTGTGTTACCACTGGCCCAACCTTGGTTGGGTTCGCCACCTGGCTGTGCGCAAACCGTGGCGGCGCCAGGGGTTGGGTATAGCCCTGCTGCTGTATTCCTTTGGCGAATTTTACCGGCGCGGTGAGCGCAAGGTGGGGCTGGGCGTCGACTCGCAGAACGCGACCGGCGCCACCCGTTTGTACGAGCGTGCCGGGATGCACGTGGCGCAGCAGTTCGACTTCTTCGAGAAGGTGCTGAGATGATTACAGGACAATTGACACGCCCTACCAATGGCTCACGACCCACCCCTGATCGTGTGTTGGATCTTCCGCGCGACCTGGGTGACGGGCTTGTGTTACGTTTTGCCACGGCTGCCGATATCGACGCCGTGGCCGCGCTCAACGAGCGTGTCTTTGGCGACGGCCAGCCGCTGCCGGCGGTCGCTGCCAATACGCGTGACCTGATGTCGCCCGACCACCCGACGTGTGGCGCGGGCAACTTTACGCTGGTCGAAGACACGCGCAGCGGCCAGCCCGTTTCCACGCTGTGTCTGATCCCGCAGACCTGGACCTACGCCGGCATCCCCTTCGAGGTCGGCCGGCCGGAGCTGGTTGCCACGGATGTGGCCTACCGGCGCCGCGGGCTGGTGCGCGAGCAGATGGCCGTGATCCACGCCCGCAGCGCGGCGCTGGGTCACCTGGTGCAGGGGATCACCGGGATTTCCTGGTACTACCGGCAGTTCGGGTACGAGTATGCGATGGACCTGGGCGGTGGACGTCTGGTAGATCTGGGCAGCGTGCCAGGTCTGGGCGATGGCCAGACCGAAGCATACCGCCTGCGCCCGATGACCGAGGATGACATTCCGTTTGCCGCGCCGCTTTACGTGCGCGACTGCGAGCGTTCGCTTGTCGCCTGCCCGCGTCCGGACTGGTTCTGGCAGATGCTGCTGTCTGGGTATTCACTGGAGTCCTGGGAGCGGCGCCCGTATCACATCATCGAGGACGCCGAGAGCCGGCCGGTGGGTTACATCGGTCCCTCGCGCGACTGCTGGGCCGGCCTGGTACCCCTTGTGGAATTTAGCGTCGTCCAGGGGCAGTCGATGCGTGCCGTGCTGCCGGGGGTGCTGCGCTGGCTCAAGGGTTTTGCCGAACAAATGACCAGAGAGCAGGCGCGCCCGATGCGCTCGCTGTACTTCAACTTTGGGCGCACTAACCACCCCGCGTATGCGGCCATGCCGGAGCTCTTGAACAGAGTGCGTGACCCCTACGCCTGGTACATCCGCGTGCCCGATCTGCCGGCGTTCTTGCGTCACATTGCGCCGGTGCTCGAGGCGCGGCTGGCAAACTCGGCGGTGGCAGGTCTCACGGGAACGTTGAGCATCTCCGAGCACGTCGGCGGGCTGCGCCTGGTGTTCGACCAGGGCAAGGTGACCACCGTGGAACCATGGCAGCCTGTGCACGACCAGGAAAGTGCCCACTTCCCACCCGGGGTGATCCTACAGTTGATCTTCGGGCGCAGCGCGATCGCCGAGCTGCATCGGTTCTATCCTGACGTCTGGGTCGACGATGAGGCGGCGGTCGTACTCGACGCCCTCTTCCCATCCCAGCCGTCGTGTGTCATCGCGTTGGGTTAGTGCTCTGTCAGGTTGGATTTTGTCACCATTCTGCGCTCGTACAGCGGCAGGATCGCTACACGTTCTAACCTGACAGAGCACTGGAGGTACACATGGTCGATCACATCACCGTTCGCACCTACTGCGACGCTGATCTGGATGACATCTTGAAGACTCTTCGTGCCGCCAACCAGGCTGACGGCGAACCGGCCAGCATCAGCCCGGAGGACCTCCAGGCCTGGCTGGCGGACCCGCGCTGGACGCCGACGGAAGACCTGCTCGTCGCCGAAGTGGCCGGTCATGGGGTGGTTGGAGTGGGTGAGGGGCGTTTACGCGGCGAAACCGGGCATCAACTGTACCGCAGCGAGTGTT
>JAYRNS010000714.1:0-9034 GCA_041912075.1 Anaerolineae bacterium | reverse complement strand
TTTCACCAGCGGGCGTGGTGTTCTTCGGCGAAGCCAATCAGCCCGTCGATGCGTATCTCCTCGCCGTCGTCGGCCACTGCGGTGCCGCGGTAGTGGCCAAACAGCTGGTGTACCTCGCTGGCGATGATGAGCAGGTTGGTGCGCGCGACCCGCTCGACAAAGGGGGTGAATTCCAGGTCCAGCCGGCCGTCGGGCGTTACCATGCGCCAGGGCCGCCGGAAGTCACGGGAATCGTAAGTGAAATCGACCTGGCCCAGCTTGTGCACGCGGCCGTTCAGGATCAGCGTATTCTCGGTTGCGGCCGTGGTGTCACCAAAGCCGAAACCCAGGTTCAGGCCGACTGTGCGGCCATCCGGTTGGAAGCCGGAGGCGCTGGCCCAGACCCAGAACGAGCGGTATTCCCAGACTCCGCGCCCCCAATCCAGGTTGCCGAGAGAGGTCGCCGGCTCGATCTCGGTCCGCTCGTCACCTATCTGCAGCCAACCGGCGGCGGGCAGGCAGTTCATCTTGCGGTTGTAGTAGAAACGATTGCCCTGGATGGGGATCACAACGACGGTCGACTCGTGTTCGGGCGCGGTGTGGAAGGCAATCTCGGCGGACAGCGGCTGACCGCCGAAATCCGGCCACCTGACGGCAATCTGGCGCCCGGCCGGCGTGACGTCGAACGCCAGGCGGACCTTGCCATTGTCATAGAGGCTCGCACCGGCCGTGCTGTCGGCTGGCAGGACGATGCCGCCACCCGGTGGGATGGTCAGCGTCTCCTCGTGGTAGCGGCCCGTGGCGAAATCGACGGTGTAGACGAAAGCCTGGCCGGCGTAGCCCAGGTCGGCCACGGTCGCCGAAAAGAAGCGGTCGGGCAGGGTAACGCCGTAATAGTCCCAGCGTTTGACGCGCAGGCGCTGGAGAAAACGCAGCGGTCGCGGGTAGAATGCCACCTGCTCCAGGTTGCACTCGAGCAACGGCGCCCGCGCCCAGCCGACCTGGGTCAGCCGCCCCTGGGTATCGAGGAGGGGTGATGGTGTAACGATCTCGCGTTGGGTGAGGTCCATTGAAAAGAAGAACTCCTGTGACGAATCGGCACAGGAGCGTGAACCAGATGACGTTGACGTCCCTATCGCGTAACAGAATCATCTGCCTGTCGATGCGATAGTGTCCGAGCGGGAGCGACGGGATTTGAACCCGCGATCTTCGGCTTGACAGGCCGACATGTTGACCACTACACCACGCCCCCCGGTGTTCGTGAACCTGGCGCCATGTTACCACGCAGGCGGGCTTTCGTCAAATCGTTTAGGGGTGCAAGGACAAGTTGTCAGGGGAGGCAGTTGGCCGTATAATTCCGGTGGCTGAAGGCAATAGGAGTCTATGGTTTGAGAGGGATACTTATGGAGATGATGACCCTAGAAGTGTCCGTTCCAAGAGATCTCTTCCTGGCACTCGGTTCTTCGCGCGGGCGTGCGGCCGAACAACTTAAGGAGTTTTCTGTACTTGGTCTGTACCAGGAACGGCGAATCTCGGCCGGCAAAGCGGCTGAACTGCTGGACCTGAGCAAGGCGGAGTTTGCCCGGTTGTTGGCAATGAAAGGAATGTTCTACCTGGATTACACATCAGAGGAACTGGCTACGGAGTTCGAGACAGTCGATCAATGGAAGCAGCGACGACTTGATGCCTGAGCTCGTGATATCCAATGCTGGTCCGCTCATTACGCTCGCCAAGGTCGGACGATTTCACTTGCTGCACGACCTTTTTGGCCAGATCGTGATTCCTCAGGCAGTCTTCAATGAAGTGGTCCACCAGGGAGCAGGTCAAGCTGGCGCCTACGAGACGCAAAGGGCAGACTGGATCGAGACGCGGCTGGTGAATGATCGCCTGGCCGTGGAGCTGTTGCGCGAGGAGTTGGGTCTGGGAGAGAGCGAAGCCATCGTACTGGCTCAAGAGTTGGCAGCCAGCTGGGTCTTGTTGGACGACGCATTGGCGCGTCGGAAAGCAAACCGGCTTGGTCTGGCTGTGATGGGCACCTTGGGCGTACTGCTGTTGGCCAAGAATTCTGGTCTGATCGATGCGGTGAGACCGATACTGGATGAGCTGGGTCAGACAGATTTTAGGGCCAGTCGACGCGTCTATGATGAGGTGCTGATAAAGGCCGGTGAGCACCGATGACGCGAGGGATTGTGGAATACTCGGTCGTGGCGATACTACTGCACGTGTATACTCCCCGCATAATCGAGCAGGCACAAGACCACCATCGGCCGCAGACCGAGTAACTGCTCCACCGCCGCCACGTAGCGGGCAGTCTGTACCAGGTAGTCTTCCTCCATCAGCAGCCGATCCAACCCCGCCGCATCGCGTATATGATCCGTCTTGAACTCGACCATCGTCCAGTTCCCGTCACGTTGAAACAGCGCATCGATCACACCACTTTCGACGCGACCTGTCTCCGTCACCCGCGAATACGGCACCTCGTGCAGACGCGGGCTGGCACCGGTCATCTGTGCGTACAGCGGGTGTTGGCGAAACCGCCCCAGCAGCGTGCGGCTGCGCTGCGAGGCATCCGCCAGCTGCTGCGCATCGGTCAGACCGTAACTGCGGGCCCGCGCCACGACCCATCGCGCAAAGAACCCTTCATCGTCCGGAAAACGCCAGGCAGCCAGGGCCTCGTGCACCAGCTTGCCCACCACCCAGGCCGGCGCTCGTGACCGCGCCACCGCCGGCACGACACGCCAGACCCGCTGCCCAGGATCGTCAGACAAAACCGCCGCGCGGCTGTCTTCGACGACCCGCTCGGCCTCGACGGCGGCCAGCAGCGGCGGTGGGAGGGGTACAGCGGGTTCACCAGTGTGGGTGGATGGCTGCGGGCGCGCCGCCGTGCCCCGGTCCGCCTCGCCGGTACCGCCGACATAACCAGAACCATAGATCGTACAGGAGACTGGGCTGGCACCCACTCCGCAGTCGAGGTGCTGCGGTTCTGCGCTGGTCTCGTGTACGTCCAGCTTATCATCGCCCAGCGGCAGAACACCCACCTCGCACAGCCGGCCCAGCCAACCACCCAGCATACCGGCCGTGCGGTCCTTTTTGACCGTGACGCAGCCACTGAGAATCAGCTTCTCGCGCGCCCGTGTGGCGGCAACGTACAAGAGTCGGTCCGACTCGGCAGCTTCCTGGTCGTCGGCTGTCAACTGACCCAGCTGATCGATGGCCGGCTGCTGTTTCTCGTCATCCTTGAGCGCCAACAACACACCCAAGACCGGATCGAAGAGAACGCCATGACGGGTGGGTGCTTTGTAGGTGATGTCGCCAATGACGACTACCGGAAACTCCAGCCCTTTGGCCGCATGCACGCTCATGATCTGCACGGCACCTTCGCTGGTGGCTCGAGCCTCGCCTTCACGCGCGCCGCTGTCACGCAGCTCCACCACATAGGCCAGGAACTCACCCACACCCACCAAACCGCTGTTGTGTGCGTCATCCAGCAGCTTGGCCACGTTACGGACAGCTCGCATTTGGCCAGCAGCTAGCAAAGCAGCGACATAACCGGTATCGTCGAGGAACGTTTTCAACAGATCGGCCACCGGCACGCGGCCGGCCTGGGCATGCAGATCGGCGATCAGGACCGCCGCACGCGCCGCCCGGCTGCCATCCTCACCCGGCAGCTCCGCCCCCACCGCACGCAGGATCTGCCACAGGGATGGCGCTGGATCGGTCTGGTCGCGCGCCATACACAACCGGTACAGCGCCACGTCCGACAGGGCAACTGCCGGCGAACGCAGCAGCCCAACCAGGGCCAGGTCGTCCGTGGGGTCAGCGAGCGCGGTCAGCGCATTGAGCAGGTCGCGGATCTCGAACCGTCCGTAGAAACCACCGCCCGCCACCGTGAGGAAGGGAATGCCGGCACGCTCCAGCGCATCCTCATAGGCGGCAAAGGACGTGGAGGCCCGGCAGAGGATGGCCACGTCACCGTAGTGCAGCGGTCGCGGCCGGCCATCTTCCTCGATTTGCACACCACCCCCCGCCACCCAGGCCGTCAGGCGGGCTGCGAGGATCTCCGCGGCCCGCACCAACCCACCCTCGCTCTTGGCACCGACTGCCAGGTGTACCTCGATAAAGGGCGCATCCAAGCCGTCAGCCGCACGCGCCCGATGATGACGCAGTGGGGCAAACGGCTCGACCCACGGACGCTGCGGGTCGTCCTTCTCACCCAATACGGGCCGCAGGAGATCGTTCAGGCCCTCGATGAGCGCCCGATGGGCGCGATACGAGGTCTCCAGGCACAAGTCGGCGCCGCCGGCCCGGGCGATGGCCGCTCGTTCGGCGCGGAACACGACGACGTCGGCACCACGAAAACGGTAGATCGACTGTTTGGCATCGCCGACGATGAACAGCTTGCCGGGCTGGCCAGCCAGCAGCCGTACCAGCTGGCGCTGGCGGTCGTTGGTGTCCTGGAACTCGTCAACCAGCACGGCGGCTGACTCCCGCTGCCAGCGTGCCCGTACGGCCGGGTTCGATGCCAGCAAGGCCAGCGCCTGCGTCTCCAGGTCGTCGAAATCGAGCGCCTGGTTGGCGTCCTTGGCTGCCGTGTAGATTGCGCTCGCCTTCTCGAAACAGGTTCGGAGCGCGGCCATCGCAGCGGCCAGCTGCTCGTCGAGGGAGTTCAGACGGAGCTGCAGTGTCTGGCATGCACCCCAGGCATCACGCAGCCTTTTGAGTGCGTTCTTGACCTTCCCCAGCTGGTCAGCGCCGCCAGGCCATGCCTTGGCACTGCCCCCAACCAGCTTGATATCGGCCAGTCGCGCCAGGGCAGCAAGACCATCGTCGAGGCTGCTCAGTCGTTCAGCATCGCGCAGGGCCGCGGCGGCTATCTGCCGCTGTATCTCCATCCGGTCATCGTCCCTGGTTGTGGACTCACACTGCACGGTGGCTGCTGCGTCTTGCCACGCTGGCTGGGCCAGCAGTGCAGCCAGCTCAGCGGATTGCCGGGTCGCAAGGGTGGTCTGCCAATGCCCCAGCAGGTCGTTGGGCAAGGTTGCAAAGATCGAGGCCGTTTCCGGCTGCCGCCGGAGCAGCGTATCGAGCGTGTCGCGCAGCCTGTTCTCGCCCAACAGTGTGAACAGCGGGACTAGGTCTGGCGTTTCAGTCATCCAGGCCAACGTCGTGTCGATTGCCTGGCGGCGTTGGAGTGTGCTCTGACCTTCGTCGAGCACGGCGAAATAGGGATCGATCCTGGCTTCGGCTGGGTGGCTGCGCAGAATCTCGGCACACAAACCGTGGATCGTACTAATGCGTGCCGCGTCCAGCTCGCTGTAGATGTCTTGCCAGCGCCGGAACTCAACCTGGGTCAGGTCGCCGGCCTCCAGGTAACGGCGCACCTCGTTGCGTACGCGGTTGCGCATCTCGCGTGCCGCCTTTTCGGTGAATGTGATGGCGATGATCCCGCGCAGGGGCAGACCTTCGGCCAGCTGCGCCAGGTAACGCGCGACGAGGGTGAGGGTTTTCCCCGCACCGGCGCCGGCCGTGACCACCAGGTCGCAGTCTCGCGTCACGATCGCCCGGTGCTGTTCGGCGCTGGGTCGCATTTGGGTGATGATGGGATGAAGGTCCGTATCAACCATGGTCATCGTCGGGGCCGGTAATGCCAGCAAAAAGCCGCCGCTGGACAGTAGTCAGGGCAACCATCGCTGGGTGGATGTGGTACAAAACGGCCAGCCCGTGCGCCGCGCACGGCGGTCCAGGCGTGATCCTGCGCGATCCGCATTGCGGCATCTCGCCCACCGTCGAAGCTGGCCAGGGTGAACGTGCTGGCTTCGGCGTGCTGTACGTGCCAGTAGAAGCCATCGACCACGTGCCCCAACCCCAAGGCCTGCTCGGCCGCCAGGGCGTACAGCGGTATTTGCAGCTTCTTACCTTCGATCAGTGCCTTTTTCGAGAATGACGTCGGTCCGCCTGTCTTGTAGTCGATGATGCGCAGGCTGCCGTCGGGTGCGCGGTCGACACGGTCGATGATGCCGTGCAAACGCAGGGTGTCATCCCCGTCAGCGATGACCAGGCTGGGATCACCAAAACGGGCTTCCAGCTCAACCGGCACCAAGCTGCCAGACAGGGCCGCCAGGGCTTCGATCGAGCGACGCACATTGGCTTCGATCTCGGTCCGGCTCTGTGTCCACCAGGCCGTGACGCGGAACCCTTCGCGAGCGGGCGCGTCATCCAGGACTTTGGCCGCAGTGGCCGGCAAGGCAGCCAACACTGCCGCCACGTCACCTCGATCGGTGACGTTCTGGTAGAGCTGCTCGAAAATGCGGTGGTAGATGTTGCCCAGCTGCACGGCATCCAGGCCTTCGGCCGGCTCGGCGCGCGGTGTCAGCCGCAAGACGTGGGTCGCAAAGAAGGCGAAGGGGCAGCTGCGGTAGCTCTCCAGGCGACTGGCGCTCCAGACCTCGGTTGGTGCAAAATGATCTGCAAACACGTCCGCCAGGGTGCTCAAATCACCGTCGAACGGGTTGGGCGGCGCAAAAGGTCGCCGTTGGTGGAAGAGGGCGATGGCATCGGTCACGGCACCGGTGCGTATGGGTTCGGTGGTCTGTGCCCACTCGCGAACCGCATCATAACCGTCATACACGGCCAGGCTGTTGAGCAGCTCTGGCCAGGACGCGGCTGCGTCTGGCTGGGGAGCCTGTTCCCCGGTCAGGCGGATTGCGTCCACCGCCACCAGGCGCCGAACAGCTTCCCAATACGGTGAAGCCTGCCAGGTGGCCCCGTTGTCAGCCAGCCGCGGGCGGGTGAGCAGCAGGTGCGCGTTGGGTCGCGTGACAGTATCGGCAAAGAACTCGGCCTCGGCACCGCTGACGGATGGCTCGAGCGGTAGTTTGAACGGACCAGTGTGCAGCCGCTGACGGTCGGCATCACGCAGGAAGGGATCCTCGCGCAGCGTGGTCGGGAATTCGCCTTCGGCCATTCCCAGCACAGCGACCGCACGGAAGGGCAGACCGCGGGCCTGAACCACGTCGGTAACCAGGATTTCCTCGAACCCCGGGCGTGGTGGCAGATTGTATGATACGGCCGCGAGTGCAGCTGCCAGTTCCGCCAAAAAACGTGCGTAGGTGATAGGCGGCCCACCCACGGCCTCCTCGGCCCACACCAGCCCGCGCAGTACATCCTTGAATGCGGCCAACGCGGCGATATCACGCGCCGCGTGATGTGGCTCACCGCTGCGTGCCTGCGTCACGACACGTAACGAAGTGGTCTCCTCGGCAGCTGCATCCACGAGCGCCGTATCAGTGCCAATGAGGGTTTCCAACCAGCCAACGAACGCGTGGTAGGTACTGGCGTTGGGCGGCGGCGTCAGCCGCACAACAAAACGCTCGAACCTGGAGCGCAGCGTGCGCGCGGCCGCGCCGCGCGGCAGCCTGGCTGGCACCCCACGTTCCTCATCATCGACCACCTCGTCTGGCAGTGCGATCAGGCGGTCGAAAGCCTCGGACCACTGGGTCATGCCGCTGATGACGCGACCCCAGCGGGCTACCCTATCCAGGTCGTCGGCATCACCTGGCTCGATGCTGGTGTCATGGCCGTCGATGGCCAGTGCCGACCAGTCGAAGTACGGTGAGCACCAGGCTGCGACCACAGTGCGCCGTGGCAGTGCCAGCTCATCGGTGGTATCAGCCAGCGGTAAGGTGGTTTGCAGCAGGTCGAGCAGCGCCGCCACTCCCGGATTGTCGGCCAGGGGCAATCCATCGACGAGCCGAATCGGCAGGCCAAACTCGGCGGCCACCTGCTGGATGAAGGGGCGGTAGGGGGCGATGTGACGTGCCAGCAGGGCCACCTCGCCGGGTCGGCAGCCATCGTGGATGATGCGCTGCTTGAGCCAGCGCATGGCCGTGCGCACTTCGGCGACGCGATCGGTTGCTTCGACCAGCTCGACCGCACCGTCCGCCGCAACGACCGCCCCCTGGGGGCGAAACAGACCGTGCGCCAGGTGGACCAGGGCTGGTGCCGGTGGAGAAAGGCTGCAATCATTCGGCAGCGGTTCAGCCTGGATACCTAACGTGGCTTCCAGGAGGGCGCGGGTCCGGGCAAACCGCCGGTGGGCCAGGTTGGGTGGACCGTCGTGCAGCTCACCGGTCAGTGTGATGACCAGCTCGCCAACCCGGCCGGCCAGGGCCCGCAGCATCATCGCCTGGATGGGTGTCAAACTGTCGAAGCCATCGACAGCGATCCCGGCCCAATCGCGGGCGACGTCTTGGGCACGCTGTTCGAGTGCTTCCACGGCCAGCCAGCCTAGCCCGGCACGATCTGCCCAATCCTGAGCCTGGAGACGTTCCTGATACGCTGCGTAGACCAGAGCCAGGTCAGCCAGGCGTGGTTCGTTGCCCAGGGTACGCACCGCCTGGGTAAACTCGTCGGGGTGCACGCGGGCCGCTTTGAGCTCGCCAATCAGCCGTTGAAGGACCTGGATGAAACCGGGGCGGGTGACGAGGGGGGCGTAGTGGTCGAGGGTCAGCGTATCGATGATGGCGCGGATCAGGCGGTACTGTACGGGTTCACTCAGCTCGACATAAATCTCACCGGCCGCGTTGAGCACTTCGGCATACAGCCGATCGAAGGTCAGCACGCGCACGCCGAGGGCACCGCCCATCTCGGCCAGCCGGCGGCGGGCGGCCCGCGCCTGCAGGTGAGTGGCGACGAGCACGCGCGGGGTGGCGGTCAGGTCACGTGCGGCATGGCGGGCCTGCTGCAGGACCCAGGTGGTTTTGCCGGCCGCGGCGGGGGCCAGGTAGAGGTGGGTGGGCATGGTCCGCCTCTATTCCTGACCTGGCGTACCAATGGTAATCAATGCTGCTTCAGGCGTCTGCGTGGTCACGACGGCAAGTCCGCGCTGGCGTTGTTCCGCGTCCAGCGTGACCAGGGTTGCATCCAGTTGCTGCGCCAGGGCGACATAAAGGGCATCACATCCGCGAATCTGATAGGCGGCGGCAGTCTCGGCAGCCAGTTCGCCCAGTGCCTCATCGACAGGAACGAAGACCAAATTAGGGAGGCGTTGGAGCAA
>JAYRNS010000713.1:0-5896 GCA_041912075.1 Anaerolineae bacterium | reverse complement strand
GGTGGCGACGACTTTCAGCGTCAGGCTCAGCTTCTCGGCAGTGGCGATGCCCACGACGACGGTTTGCCCCAGAAACCCGCGGGTGGCAAACCCACCTTCATTCCAAATCGAGGCCTGCTGCAAATCGTCGCGCCAATGTTCAAGGACCCAGCGCGCGCCAGCGGCACTGGTTGCTTCTTCGTCACACACCGCCAGGTAAACGATATCGCGCGTGCGCTGCGTTGCCTGCTGCACGAACAGACCGAGCCCCAACAAGTGCATAATGCCGAGCGCCTTGGTGTCCAACGTGCCGCGCCCGTAGATGAAACCATCGCGCTCGACGCCGCCAAACGGATCGCTCGTCCAGGTCGTGGGATCGGCGGTGACGACGTCCATGTGGTGGGTCAGGACCAGCGGTGGGGCAGTCGGTGCGTCCGCCGGCACACGCGCCAACAAATTGGCCCGCCCCGGCGCCGCGTGACCGAGACGGGCCGCGATGCCAAAACGGGCCAGTGCCCGCTGCAGGTATTCAGCGGCCGCCTGCTCCTGGCCTGGTGGATTGGTGGTGTCGATGCGCAGGTAGCCGCACAGCAGGTCGACAGCCTCTGCCTCCACCTGCTGCCAGTCGATCGAATCGGGCATGGTCAGGAGTCGGTGAACTGCGGCGGCCGTTTGGCGGCAAAGGCGGTAAAACCTTCCTGTGCATCGTGCGTGGTCAGCAGGGAGAGCATTTCCTCCATCTCCAGCCGCAGCCCCTCGTCCGGTGCCAGCCGCAGCCCTTCGTAGACTGCCTTGACCGCCGCGGTCACGGCCAGCCCGCCCTTGGCGACGATCTTGCCGGCGAGGGTCTTCGCCTCACCGAGCAAGTTTTCCGGTTCGACGATCCTGTTGAGCAAACCCAGCTGCATCGCCTGGGTGGCATCGATCGTGTCACCGGTCAGGATCAGCTCCAACGCGCGCGTCGCGCCGATCTGCCGCGTCAGACGCTGCGTGCCGCCCCAGCCCGGGATGATGCCGAGGTTGATTTCGGGCTGGCCAAAACGCGCCCCCGGCACGGCCAACCGCATGTGGCAGGACAGGAACAACTCCATGCCGCCGCCCAGGCAGAAACCGTTGACCGCGGCGATGACCGGTTTGCGGCTGGCCTCGATCAGGCTGAAGGTTGCCTGGCCGTTGGCGATCAGGTCACGTGCTTTGCCCTCGCTGCTGGCCTGGGCCATCTCTTTGATGTCGGCGCCGGCCACAAAAAAGCGCCCACCCGCCCCGGTGATGACAATCGCTTTGACGATACGATCGCTCACCGCGTCCGAAAAGGCCGCGCGCAGTTCGCGCATGGTCTGGCCGTTGAACGCGTTGGCCGGGGGATGGTCGATCGTCAGGATGGCGGTGCGGTCTTCGATGCTCGTTTTGACGAATTCACGTTCAGACATGGGTCGTGTCTCCTTTGACAAAAGGCGTGCGTTTGGTAGCTCTCAGCGCCAGGCGGGCCAGCGGTCGTCGCCGGGCCGTTTGACCAGCGGCTGCGCTTTGCGGTCGCCGTCGACGTGCAGGACGTAGAGGTCGAAGTCCCCCAGGGGATCGGGCTGCGCCGCATAGACCAGCCACTCGCTGTTGGGTGACCACGCTGGCAGTTCTTCCGGCCAGCCGGTGCGTGTCAGACGGATCTGGTTACGGCCATCGGGGTCCATCATGTACAACTCGTACTCACCCCCATCGCGGTTGGACATGAAGGCAATGCGCTCGCCGTCCGGACTCCAGGCCGGCTCGATGCTCATGGCACGCAAGTTGGTCAGCTGGCGTTCGGTCCCCTCGACGGGCGCGAGAGCAAACAAATTCGCCGCCGGCAGGCTGCTGCTGAAGCGGTGAAACACAATCGAGGCACCATCGGGTGACCAGTCCGGTCCACCTTCGTCTTCGGGTGTGCGGGTCAGCTGGCGCAGGTTCTGACCATCGGCGTCGATCATATACAAGTCACGGTTGCCGCCGCGGTCCGATACGAACACCAGCTGGCGTCCATCGGGGCTCCAGGAAGGGTCACCGTCCGATTGTTCACCCGTGGCACCCGAACCCACGGGCTGTGCCAGACTCGCCGTGCCGGTGATAGGAAGAACGTAAAGCTCAGACCCGCTGCTGCGGAAACCGTGAAAGGCCAGCTGCGTGCCATCGCGTGTCCAGGCTGGCGCGGCTTCGATCAGGTCAGGCGTCGTGGTGAGCGGGCGCACGTTGTGGCCGCCGCTGTCGACGGCCCAGAGATCGTAGTTGCCAGTGGCATTCGACATCCACACCACGGTGCCCTGATCCTGCGGCAGCCGGGCGCAGCCGCTCAGCAGGAGCACGGCGACCAGCGCGGCAAGACCAAGCCAGCCCGCCCGCGGACGAAGCGCCTGCGCGCAACCACCCTCCTGGCTGACAATAACAAGTGGCGGGCCATTCACTGCTCCCGCCACCCGCCACACTGTGTCGCCCAACGCGTTCAACTGCCCATCTTGAACATGGTAAACAGCCGCGTCGCCAGCATGATGTCGCCGTCGAGCTGGAGCTGGCCCGACATGAACGCACTCATGCCGTTCAGGCGGCCGGCAATCATATCGACGTAGTCCTGGCTGTCCATCGTCAAGGTCAGGGTTGGGTTGTCGATGGTCCCTTCGTTGACGGTGCAGGCGCCATCGGCAATTTGCACAACCCAGTCACTGGCGGCCTCGCCGGTCAGGTGGTACTGAATGGTTGCCTCCACCCCAGCCGCTGCTTCGGGGATGAACGATTCGGGCATCGATGCCATCATCCGATCGATCTTGTCGCGCATTGTGTGTCCTTTCGTTTCTACTGTAGATTCTCGAAAATCCCGGCCGCGCCCATGCCACCGCCGATGCACATGGTCACCATGCCATAGCGGCTGTGGCGGCGCGCCATTTCGTGGATCAGCTGGACGGTCAGTTTGGCCCCGCTGCAGCCGAGGGGATGCCCGAGAGCGATGGCCCCGCCGTTGACGTTGACTTTGGCCTGATCGATCCCCAGCTCCTGGATAACAGCCAGCGATTGGGCGGCAAAGGCCTCGTTGAGCTCGATGAGGTCGATGTCGTCCAGGCTCAAACCGGTCAGCTTGAGCACTTTCGGAATCGCCGCCACCGGTCCGATGCCCATGACATCCGGCGGTACGCCCCCGACCGCATAACCCACAAAGCGCACGAGTGGTTTGAGACCCAATTCCTCGGCGTGCGACCGTTCCATGACCAGGACGGCCGCCGCCCCGTCGCTGGTCTGGCTGGAATTGCCGGCGGTGACCGTACCGTTGATGCGAAACACCGGTTTGAGTTTGCCCAACGCAGCCAGCGACGTATCGGCGCGCGGGCCTTCATCGGTGTCGAACTGGTAACGACGTGTCTTGACCGTACCAGTCACCGGGTCGACCTCGTTTAGGTCGACCGGTACCGGTACGACCTCGTCCTTGAAACGGCCGGCCTGGATCGCCGCCACGGCACGCTGGTTCGACTGCAGTGCAAAAGCGTCCTGCATATCGCGCGTGATGTTGAACTCGCGGGCCACGTTTTCAGCGGTGATGCCCATACTGGTATAGGCGGCGGGATAATGCTCGGCCAGCCAGGGGTTGGCCATGAACTTATTGCTGCTCATGGGCACCATCGACATACTCTCGACACCGCCAGCCAGAATCGTCGTCCCCATGCCAGCCATGATCTGTTGCGCAGCCAGTGCAATGGTCTGCAAACCAGACGAGCAGAATCGATTGACCGTCTGGCCGGCCACGGCGACCGGCAGACCGGCGCGCATGGCGGCGATGCGGGCAACGTTCATACCCTGTTCGGCCTCGGGCATGGCACAGCCCATGATCACGTCTTCGATGCTCGACGGATCGACCTGCGGCACCCGAGCCAGCACGTCCTTGATGACGATGGCCGCCAGCTCGTCGGGCCGGGTGGTGCGCAGGGCACCCCGGCCAGATTTGCCCACTGCAGTGCGTGTCGCTGCGACAATGACTGCCTCTTTCGGCATACGATTCTCCTCTTTAGTTACGCAGCGGCTTGCCCGTCTGCAGCATGTGGAAGATGCGTTCCAACGTCTTGGGCTCGCCGGCCAGGGACAGGAACACCTCGCGTTCCAAATCCAGGAAGTACTGCTCGTCCACCCACTGCGGCTGGCTCAGTTCACCGCCGCACAGCACGTAGGCGAGCTTGTTGCCGACGTGGGCATCGTAGTCGCTGATGTAGCCGCCTTCTTTCATCATGTGAATGCCGATGCGCAGATTGGCCAGCTGGTCACGCCCCGCGGCATAGACGTTGCGCACGGGATGGTCGGCCTTGTAACCGGCCGACGCCATCGCCAGCACTTCACGCTTTGCTTCCGCCAGCAGGTAGTCTCGGTTCATGACGACCACATCGTCCGCGCTCAGAAAACCGATCGACCGGGCGTCTTCGGCGCTCGTGCTGACACGGGCCTGCCCAATGGTCATAAACGCATTCTGCAGCCACGGACCGGCGAAGGGGTTGTCGACTTTCATGTGGGGTGAGATGAGACGGCGCACGATTTCTTTGCAGCCACCGCCCGCCGGAATCAAACCGACCCCCACTTCGACCAAACCCATGTAAGTTTCGCAGCCGGCCACGATCCGGTCACCCGCCATGGCCACTTCGGCGCCACCGCCCAACGTCATGCCAAACGGTGCCGTGACCACCGGCTTGTTGGCCCGCCGGATGCGCTGCAAGGTTTCCTGCAGCCGTCTGACGCCGGCCTCCAGCGGTGTCCACTGCTTCATCTTGGCTGCCATGCCAATCACCGCCAGGTTGGCACCGACGCAGAAGTGCTCACCCTGGTTGCCGATCACCATGCCTTCGAAGTCGGTGCGCAGCAGGTCCATCCCGGTTTCGATCATGGTCGTGATGTCGTCGTCCAGCGCGTTCATCTTGCTGTGGAACTCAACCAGCAGCACACCGTCGCCCATGTCCAACAGACTGGCGCTGGCATTGCGCTCGATGAGACGGTGGTGGCGGCGCTCTTTCCACATCGGCAGCGAGATGAGATTGGGGTCGGGGTCTTCGGTGACGAACTGGCGTTTTTCGGGTGAGAAGTGGAAGAGGTAATCCCCTTCACGCGAGTAAAAATGACTGTGACCGCGTGACACCATCTTCTTGACCCATGGTGCCACCGCCAGGCCATCTTTCTCCATGCGTTTGACGGTTTCGCTGACGCCTAACGCATCCCAAATTTCAAAGGGACCCATCTCCCAGTTGAAGCCCCAGCGCATGGCATCGTCAACCGCCTGGATGGAGTCGGATATTTCGGGCACGTGATTGGCGGCATAAGCCAGGGCGCGGCTGAGCACGAACCACACCAGGTGACCGGCACGATCGTCGGCATTGGCCATCATCCGCAGACGTTCGGGCAGTGGCAGGTTACGAGCGTCGCCCACGCTCTTCCAGCGTGGTTTGGCGGGTGGGCAGTAGTCAAAGCTGGTCGGGTCGAGATGCCAGAACTCTTTTTTGCCGTCGGCACCCACCATCTGTTTGTAGAAGCCTTGCCCACTCTTGTTGCCCAGCCAGCCACGGTTGATCAGCCCCTGGAACAGCTCAGCCACACGCGGGGTTTGAAGCACTTCCCGTTCCGGATCATCCTCCAGAAGCCCGTAGAGGTTCTTACTGACGTAATAGGCCACGTCGATTCCGGCCAGGTCGGCCAGCCGGAACGTGCCCATCTTGGGGCGGCCAATCAGTTCCCCAGTCAGCAGGTCGGTCTCTTCGACGGTATAACCGTTGGCCAGGGCAAAATCGATCGTGTAGGAAGCCGCCATCTGCCCAATGCGGTTGGCGATGAAGTTGGGCGTGTCCTTGCACAGCACGACACCCTTACCCAGCGTGCGCGTCACAAAGTTGTTGACGAATTCCACCACGTCGGGTTGGGTGTCGGG
>JAYRNS010000712.1:0-9156 GCA_041912075.1 Anaerolineae bacterium | reverse complement strand
TCAACGCGGCATCGAACGCAGCCTGGGCGACACCCACCGCGCGTGCCGCCGTCTGGATACGTGCCCATTCGTAGGTCGCCATCAGCTGGTAGAAGCCCTTGTTCTCCACCAGACCAATCAGGTTCTCGGCCGGCACCGGGAAGTCCTCGAAGCCCAGGCTGTAGGACTTCATCCCATAGTAGCCAACCGTTGGAATGTGCTCACCAAACAGGTGCGGCGGCTGGAACTCGTTACCGGGTTCTTTTTCCACCAGGAAGATGCTCAGCCCCTTATGGCGCATCGCCGGATCGGGGTGTGTGCGCGCCAGTACGGTCAGGATCTGGGCACGGTTGGCGAAGGTGCACCAGGTTTTGGCGCCATTCAGGATGTAGTGATCCCCATCACGCACGGCGCGCAGCTGCATGCCGGCTGTATCCGAGCCGGCATTCGGTTCGGTGAACGCCGCCGCCGTCAGAATCTCACCCGATGCGATCCCGGGCAGGTATTTCTCTTTCTGCTCCTTGGTGCCATGCTGCATCAGCAGCGTGCCCGTGATCAGGTTGCGCGTCAGCACGCTGCCCACACCCAGCCAGCCCCGGCTCAGCTCTTCGGTGACGATCGTCATGCTGACGGTGTCCATGCCGGCACCGCCCCACTCCTCCGGGAACGACATGCCAAAGAAACCGAGGTTGCTCATCTGTTGGATGAGATCCATGGGGATCTCTCTGGCGTCACGGTAGTACTCGTCGGCAATCGGGATCACCTTGTCTTCGGTGAACTTGCGGACCGCCTGCCGGACCGCCTCGTGTTCTTCGGTTAGAAATGACATAAAAATCTATCCTCCCTAGCGTGGATCCCCCGATACCTCAGACGGCGGGCCATCACCAATCATCTGGCGAATGATGTCGGTCATCGATATCACCCCGATGGGGCGCAGCCGGCCGTCGACCTCTTCCACCACTACCAGACGGTGAATCCGGTTGCGCGTCAGCGTCGTGACGACTTCGGAGAGACCCGTGTCCAACGTGCAGGTAATGAGATCGGGTGTCATGATCAAACCGGCCGTCATCTGGGCCAGGTCCTCGGCTGACCGGCCCTGGCGTGCCAGCACCAGGTCGGTTTGCGAGACGACACCGACCGCAAAGCCCTCTTCGTCGACGACGACGATTGCATGGATGTGGTTGGTGACCATGCTGCGGGCCACCTCATCGAGGGTGGTGTCGGGTGTACACGTGATCACACCCTGGTGCATGGCGTCGTGTACGGTTCTGGTATCTGCGGTGCCTTCGCCCGCCTCGATACCCTGGCGCGGTGGCGCATACCGGTCTTCGGGCTCGATCTCCTCCGCTGGTGGTGCCGGTGTCATCACCTCCCAGGCCGCACGCTGCGCCGCGGTGTCCAACAGCCCTGGCTGCGATGCACCCACCAGGATCGCCATGTTACCGTGCGGATGGCGGTTTTCGTACATGAGCTGGTGGGACATGGGCAGCTCCTCCCAGGTGAATGTCTGGGATAGACAGGGGTCGACCTTCTTGGCAATCACCAGGTCGTTGATCCCTTTGGCCTGGTCGTCGTTGGCGAAGTGCGAACCCTGCAGGCGCTTCTGGCGCATCCACATGTAGCGCAGGTCGACCGTTGCGTTGTAACCAGTGGTGCCGGCACAAATCACCACCATTCCACCGGTGTCGCACACGAACATCGACGTGGGAATGGTGGTCTCGCCGGGGTGTTCGAAGACGATGCGCGGGCTGCGCCGCTCACCCAGGATATCCCAGATCGCCTTGCCAAACGCGCGCACCCCCTTGAGCCACTCATTATATCCGGCGTTGTCCTTCCAGTGCGGAAGCATGCCCCAGTGGCTAAAGTTTTTGCGGTTGATGCACCCTTTGGCACCCAGATTGAGGCAGAAGTCGACTTTGCTGTCGTCCGAGATCACGGCAATCGGAATACTACCAGCCGCCTTGGCGATTTGAATGGCCTGCGAACCCAGGCCACCCGCACCCCCCCACACCAGCACCACATCATTTGGGTGGACGCTGTGGGGTGTCCAATAGTGTAACATCCGGTAGGCGGTGGCGCCGACCAGCATGTAAGCCGCGGCCTGCTCCCACGTCAGGTGGGGCGGTTTGGGCAGGCATTGGTGCGCCTGGACCTTCGTGAATTGGGCAAAACTGCCCCAATTGGTTTCGTAGCCCCAAATACGAAAGCTGGCCGCATACATCGGGTCTTCGCCAGCCTTCACCCATGACTCCTCACGGCTCCACGTTCCACAGTGGATGACCACTTCATCGCCAACCCTGACGTTGGTGACGTCTTTGCCCACCCGGTAGACAATGCCCGACGCATCACTGCCGCCGATGTGAAACGGCTCTGGCTCACCAGCTTTGTTGCGGGCGCCGATCACATCGACTGGAATACCGAGACCGGCCCACACGTTGTTGTAATTGACGCCGGCCGCCATCACGTACACCAGGACCTCATCGTCGGCCGGCTCGGGCACGCCCACAACTTCGACCTGGAAGGATTTCAGAGGTTCACTAAAGCGGTCCTGGCGAATGAGCCAGGCATACATCTTTTCTGGAACATACCCGATAGGGGGCATTTCCCCGATGTTGTAGAGGGACTTGGTGGCGGTGTCTGGACGACCATTTCCCCGTTTGTTGGTGGCAACCTTCGGCGTTTGCATCACTTCCACAGGCAACACCCCCTCGAATTCTGGTGGCGTACGCACACCACGGGTCGCTACACCACCGTACGGTTCAGGAGCACAGGACGTTGGAAAAAGAGAAACAGCTTACACAGTTAGTTTATGGCACGTCAGGCAGTATTGTCAAATTTTACAACGCAACGCGTCATCAGATTTTGGATTTGCGATTTTGGATTTTGGATTTGGCGCCAAATTTTGGGGGTGGATTTCGTTAACGGTTGTATGGAGGTGTGCGATGATGCGTGGGCGAGTGTGGTTTGTGTGGGTGCTGGCGTTGGCCCTGGTGTTCCAGGAGCTGCCCGGTGGTCGGGCGACCGCGCCGGTGGACGAGGAGCCGCTGGCTGTCGTCATCAATGAGGTAGCGTGGGGTGGTACCGCCGCGTCCACCAGCGATGAGTGGATCGAGCTGCGCAACCCCGGCGCTGTGGCAGTCGATCTGGCCGGCTGGACCTTGACGGATGGGGGCGATGTCAACATCACGCTGCAAGGCACGCTGGCGGCCGGCAGTTTTTACCTCCTCGAACGCACCGACGACGCGACGGTGAGCGATGTCCCGGCTGACATGATCTATACCGGCAGCCTGGCCAACAGCGGTGAGACCCTGACCCTGCGGAACCTTGACGGCGCAGTCGTCGACACGGCCAATGGCAGCGGTGGTTCCTGGCCGGCCGGCAGTGGCGCACCAGCTTTCGCCTCGATGGAACGGATCGATGCGCACGCGCCCGACGGCGACGGCAATTGGGCCAGCAACGATGGCGTCACCCGCAACGGCCACGACGCCAACGGCAGCCCCCTCAACGGCACCCCGCGCCAGCCCAACTCAGCCAGCCAGCCGCCGCCGACACCCACGGTGACACCCTCGGTGACGCCCACTCTCACGTCGACCACCACGCCGGCCGGCACGGTCACACCCACGCCCACAGCCACCTCGACAGCGCAAGCCACCGCCACGTTCACGCCAACCGCCACGCCCACCATCTCGGTCACACTCACGTTCACTGCCAGCGTCACGCCAACCAGTACCGCATCACCGACACCGACTGTCTCTACAACGGTGACTCCCACAACGAGCACACCCACGGCTACGGTCTCGGCCACGGTCACCCTCGAACCGACACCCACACCTACGCCGACCCCGTCACCGACCGCCGGTATACCCTTCATCTCGCTCAACGAGGTCCTTCCAGCGCCGCACCTCATCGACTGGAACGGCGACGGGGTGCCGGATCAGGATGACGAGTATATCGAGCTGTACAACGCCGGTCCAACGATCGTCGATCTCGGTGGCTGGCAGCTCGACGATCGTGCCGGCAGCGGGACGAATCCATACACCATTCCTGCCGGCCGTCTGATTCCACCGGGCGGTTTTGCCCTCTTCTTTCGCAGCGAGACCGGCGTAGCGCTCAACAACACAGGTAGTGACGACGTGCGCCTGTTGGCACCGGGTGGCAGTCAGGCGGAGATATTCACCTACAGCAACCCGACCGTGGACTGGTCATACAGCAAGGAGCACGACGGTGGCACGACCTGGACCGCTGACTTCCCGCCGTCGCCGGGCACGTCGAACCAGCCCGCGCCGCCAACCGTCACACCATCGCCCACCGTGACGGCCACGCCGGGCCCCACCCCGTCACCTGTCGCGGTCATGCTCAACGAGGTCCTGCCTGCCCCCCAAACCATCGACTGGAACGGTGACGGCGTGCTCAACGAAGACGATGAGTACATCGAACTGTTCAATTCGGGTGAGGAGACCGTCGACCTGGGCGGGTTTCGCCTGGATGACGTGGCCGGCGGCGGCTCCTCACCGCACACCATTGCGCCTGGCACCCTGTTGCCTGCGCAAGGCTTTCTTGTGTTCTTCCGCAGCCAGACCCGTATTGCGCTCAACAACGGAGGTGACGACGTACGCCTGTTGGCGCCGGATGGCAGTGAACTGCGACGCTTTCACTTCGCCGCCACCCACGACGACCGCGCCTGGAGCGCTGTGCCGGATGGAGGCGACTACTGGACCGAAGACGTAACACCGTCGCCCGGTACCCGTAATGCGCCACCGGCCGCGCCACTCACGATATCAGGTGTCGTCTACCGCGGCCAGCCCGGCGACGTATCCAATCCTTTGGGCGGCGTGACCGTGCAATTGTGGGCCAGTGCACGGCCCAATGGCTGGGACCGCTGGCTGCTCAACACCTGGACCGACGGACGGGGGCGCTTTACGCTGACCATCAGCCAGACGCTGCCTGGTCTGTTGTACTACCACCTGGTGGAGATCGATCCGCCCGGCCTGGTATCGACGGGCGCGGTGGCCGCCGCACCCGGCAGTGTTATCAACCCCAACTGGATACAGTTCGGACCGATAACCGGTGGCGATTTCGCGGGCAACCTTTTCTGGGATGACGAGCCGCGCGCCACAGCAACCCCTCTGCCACCCGGGCGCGTGCTGATCACCGAGGTGGAATACGATACGATCGAACCCAACGACGACAGCCGGTG
Organism: Anaerolineae bacterium; assembly: GCA_041912075.1. Classification (GTDB taxonomy): domain Bacteria; phylum Chloroflexota; class Anaerolineae; order SSC4; family Amarolineaceae; genus SSC4. The sequence goes on along the minus strand of JAYRNS010000712.1, from coordinate 3,980 downwards.
GGAATGGTTCGAGCTGCACAACACCGGTGATAACCTGCTCATTCTGGACGACTGGTCCCTGACCGACAACCTGGCGACCGATCTCTTACCCACGCTGGTCATCACCCCCGGCGGTTACCTGGTGGTGGCCGCACGCACGGCCGATTTTGCCAGTCACTACCCGCAGGTGCCGGCCGCGGTGGTTCAGGTTGCCGATGGTGAGCTGGGCAACGGGCTGGGCAACAGTGGGGACGCCTTACAGCTCTTCGATGCCGCTGGCCGTCTGGTGGACGCGCTGTCCTGGGGCAGCAACCGCACCGTGTTCGATCCCGCGGTGCACGACGTACCGCCCGGACACAGTGTCGCGCGCTGGAATCCTGACATGGACACCGACACAGCCGCCGATTGGGCGGATGCCTTCCCGCCAGAACCCGGCCGCGGTGACGTACTCGCCACGCCCACCCCGACACCCTCGCCAACGACCACCCGCCAGGTTACGCCGACGCGCACCCCCACGCCCACGCGCCGGGTCACACCCACACGTACCCCCACGTCGACCGCAACGCCTACGGTCACCCCCCAGGGCACGCCCGGTCCCCTGCTGATCAGCGAAGTGCTGTACGATGGCACCGTGGCTGGCACCGAAGGCGATGAGTTTGTCGAGCTCTTCAACCCGGGCGATGGCCCGGTCGACCTGGGACACTACCGGTTAGGCGACGAAGAGACCGCTGGCGGCAGCGAAAGCATGTATTATCTCCCAACTGGCTGGCAGCTGCGGGCTGGCGCCAGTGTCGTCGTCGCCAAAAATGCGGCCGCCTACCGGGCGCGTTTTGCCGTCTGGCCTGACTTCGAGGTGCGTGTGCGTGGTGCCAACTACCCAGACAGCCCCGAAGTCCCCAACCTGGTGCGCGACCGGACCTGGGGGCGCGGCGAGTGGACACTTGCCAACGCGGGTGACGAGATCATCGTACTCGATGGCCAGGATCACGTGCGCGACGCCCTGGCGTACGGCAGCGGTGACGGATCACGTTTCGGCCTGATCGGCCAGGCTCGCGCCCGTGCCCCACTTTCCTTGCAGCGCGTCGGCGGCGCAGACAGCGACGATCTCGAGGCCGACCTGCGCAGCGCACCCCCTGGCCCGCACTGGGTCGAGCCGTGGCCACAGGCTACCCTGCCGCAGCCGGCATGGCACCTGCCCGGCGGGTTGGTGGGGCTGTGGGGCAGCCTGGCGGTCCAGTCCGGCTACGGCGAGGGCGAAGGGCCGCCGGCTTATGCGATTGCCCAAGCCCAGGCGCGAGGGCAGCATTTCGTAGGACTGGCCGATCCGCTGGCCGCACTCAGTGACCTGCGTTGGCAGCGAATGCTCACCGCGACGATGGCGAGCGGCACGCTCATCGCTCTACCCGGGCTGCAAACCGAAGGTATCCAGGTCATGGGCGGCCGCACCTTGCCCACGGCCGTCGATTTCTGGCAGTGGGCGCCTGCGCAGCCGGGCCTGGTGGTGAGCGCGCCGCTCGATGGCTGGTCACAGCGTTCGCAGCTGGCGCAGGACCTGATCTCGCTCTATCTCGTGGAACCGCGTGCCCTGGGCGAGGCGCAGCCGGCCGGTATCGCGGTTGCACAGGCGTGGCAGACCGGCCAGCGTATCGGCCTGGCACTTACAGCCCCGCTGAATGAGCCGGCCTGGCGTGTGGGTGCCCTGGCCGGCACGACCGATCGCCGCGGCGTGCTGGAGGCCCTGAGCCATGGTCGAACCTGGGTGACCAGCGACGCCGGTCTGGGGCTGGCCATCCAGAGCGGGTCGTTTTGGCCGGGTGACCTGGTGCCTCAGCAGGCCCGGCTGCCACTCACCGTGCACTACCACGACGACGAGCCAGCCACCCTCGAAGTTATGCAGGGCACGCGCATTCTTGCGCAGTTACCAGTGACCGGCAGCAAGGAATGGCCGCTCACGGTCTCTCCCGTCGCGGGCAGCGCCATTTGGGCCCGGGCACTGCAGTTCGACGGCGACGTAGCCGCGAGCAGCCCGCTCTTCATCGAAGGCCCGGCCCACGCACCTGGCCTGCGTCTCAACGAAATCATGCCCGCGCCGCGCGCCGATTGGAACCACGATGGGCTGGCCAATCCGGACGACGAGTGGATCGAGATCTTCAACCGCGGCCCGGATGCGATCGACCTCTACGGCTGGCAGCTGAGCGACCAGCCGCTGGATCAGGGAACGGACGCCAACGCCGCCGGTGACGTCGAGCAAGGCGATGAGGTCCCGGTGGGTGACGATGTCGATGACGATCCAGACCCAGAGGCAGTACTGGCCGGGGGGCGCTGGCGGATCGGTACCAGTCATTGGTTGGAACCGGGGCAGTTCGCGATCTTCTTCCGCAGCCAGACCAGGCTGAGCCTCAGCGACCGCGGCGACCAGTTACACCTGCTCGATCCGCAGGGTCAGATCGTCGATACCTTGCGTTGGGCGCGCAGTCCTGGCACCAACCGCACGTGGGCCCGCACGCTTGACGGCGGCGGCACCTGGGTCAAGGACATGGCGGTGACTCTTGGTGGCCCCAACCTGCCGCCCACCGTGACCCCGGTGCCGACACGGCGCGCGCGTACGCCAACGCCCACCCCTATACCGCGAGACCTGGGCGATGACATCGCACAGGCACGCACAGAACCCGTGGGTGCGCGCATTGTCGTGCGTGGCCAGGTGACGGCGCGGCCTGATACAGTGGGTGCCGGTGCCTTCTACCTCCAGGTGGGTCGCATCGGGCTGCGGATCGAGCTGGCGGGCCGCGCGACTTACCCTGCGCTGGGGCTGGGTGACCAGGTCCAGGTTGCCGGCCGTTTGAGCACGGCGCGTGGTGAGCTGAAGCTGCGCGTCAGTTCGCCGGCCGACGTGTGGCTGGCCGGACCTGGTCCACGCCTGGTGGCCGCCAACCTGCGCACGGGTGCTGTGGGTGAAACGTGGGAGGGCACGCTGGTCAGCCTGCGCGGCGTCGTGGTGCGCCTGGCGGGGAACTCATTGTGGCTGGATGACGGCAGCGGTCCGGCCCAGGTCACCGTGCCCGCAGCGGCAGGTTTTACGCGGCCACGCATGCGCCGCGGTGAATTCTGGTCGGTCACCGGCATCGTCAGCCAGTACGGTTCGCGGGCACCGTTTACGGATGGTTACCGGGTGCTGGTGCGTGCGGCCAGTGATCTCGCGGGCGGTCGAGCGCTATCCGTCTCGCCAGCGCCGGAAGGTACCACCCCGCCAAGACCGGCACGCCCCAAGCCCGCAGCCCCGCGGCCACCCACTGCTAGCTCCCGGCGTCCAGCACCGCACTGGCTGGAGATGTAACATCGTATGCAACGTCCCCGGCACGAGCCATCAAGATGCTGGATACGCGTCGGGCCATACGGCCCTTGCCGGGGACGTGAAATCTCGCCCACCGACTTGACGTCCGCGGGGGATAGGTTTATACTGGTGACATGCCCGCCTCAGAATCATCGCCCATCATTGATTTTCTGGCCGAAGAGCCGCTCCTGCTGCTCTTTATTGTCGCGTCCATCGGTTATGCCATTGGGCGTATCAAAATCAAGGGTACCAGCCTGGGTGTGGCGGCGGTGCTGTTTGTCGGTCTGGCCGTTGGGGCGCTGAGCCCGAAACTGGCCTTGCCCCCCATTATCTTCGAGCTCGGTCTCGTTATCTTCGTGTACACCATTGGTCTGGCCAGCGGCCAAGGGTTTTTTGCCTCTTTCAAGAACAAAGGCTTGCGCGACAACGCCTTTTTCTGGTTGATGATCACCTACGCAGCACTGGTGACGGTCGGTGCCCACTTCTTGCTCGGCTTCAAAGCCACGATTACATCGGGCATGTTCGCCGGCAGCCTCACCAATACCCCTGCCCTGGCTGGCGTGCTCGACCAGGTACGCCTGATGGCGCCGGCCGACCAGCTGGAGGCGATGCTGTCGGAGCCGACGGTCGGTTATTCGGTGACCTACCCGATGGGCGTGTTGGGTATGAT
>JAYRNS010000711.1:0-2114 GCA_041912075.1 Anaerolineae bacterium | reverse complement strand
GCGGATGAAAAAGCTCCTGCGCTTTTGATCCCCATCTTCAAGTTGCCGGTCTTCCTCTACCGGTTCCGTTTGGGTTGGTTGTTGGGCAAGCGCTTCATGCAGGTTACCCATGTCGGCCGCCGCAGTGGTAAGGTGCGTCGAACCGTCCTGGCAGTCCTGCGGTTCGACAAGCAGACCAAAGCGATCTACGTAGTATCCGCCTGGCAGGGGAGTGACTGGTACTACAACATCCAGGCTGCACCCGCACTGCAGGTAGAGACTGGCTTTGTCCGTTACGTCCCGGTGCAGCGTGCTCTATCGCCGGAAGAGATTACCACGGCCTTTGTCGAGTTTCGCCAGAAACACCCGATTTTCAGTCGAATGGTTTGCCGGATTCCTGGCTGGAAATGGGATTCAACCGATGAAGAGTTTCTCGATCTGGCGCGCACGCTGCATGGGGTGGCCTTCAGACCCAAATGGTGAGCTATTTGAGGCGCCGTCGTCGGACAATGACTCCCGACATACAAAGATGATGGGGCAAAAGCCGAAGCATCGCCAGTTTTTTATTCAGCGCTAATGGTGCCGCGGTGCCTTATGGCTTTCAGCAAAGTCAGCGCTGCGCCGACCAGGGCTAACATCCCGCCCACCACCAGCATGTACACCGGCAGCTCCAGGGGAATGTCCAGGTGCACCGTGATCCCCAGGATGCGCGAGAGGCCGGGGGGCAGGACGACCATCTCGTCGTTGATGGCGGTGAGCATGCGCTCCAACCCGAACACGGCGGGGACCAGACCCAGCAAGGCCAGCGTCGCGCCGATCGCGACGACGATACGGCCAATCGTCGCAGCGATGGACAGCCCCACCTGGCAGCGCTGCGCCCCGTAGACCACGGCCAGCATCCAGACGATCGCCGCCACGTTGAGCGTGACGAAGACCGTGCGCCAGGCTGTCCCGGTCCAGAACTGGTACCAGAAACCGCCCGGCCCGCGCAGGCCGACCACCGCGGCCAGCAGCAGCGTCGGCGCCAGCAGGGCGGCCGGCAGGGCCGCGACCCACGCCAGCCGGCGCCGCTGGCCCAGGTTGAGCAGGAAGAGCACACCCACGAACCCACCCAGCATGGTCAACGTCAAGAGGGCGTAGTGCGGCGAAAGGAACGCTGAAAAGGTGAGGTACACCAGCGCCATCAACCCGAACGGCAGCACGGTCGCGGCCAGCCAGTCGGCGCGGGCCGCGGGCGGCAGGTCGTGGCCGCGGAAGGGTGAGATCAACGCCTGCCACAGCACCTGCAGACCAGTTTTGCCGGGATAAGGACGGGTGCGCCGCGCCACGACCCCGCTGCCGGCCAGCAGTACAACCAGCAGCAGGACCAGCCACAGCCGCGCCAGCCAGGTCATGGCCTCGTTGCGTTGGGCGTGGGCCATGCCGGCCTCGGCGGCAAAGAAGTTGTAGGCCGGAAAGTTCAGATCGGCGCCGTAGCGGGCCTCGTGTGCGGCCAGATGCTGCTGGTACTGCGCGTGCGCGTCCTGCCAGGCGCGGTAGGCGGCCTGGTCACCCGTGTCCAGCCACTGGTAGTAGCGCAGCAAGGCGCTGCGGTACCACGCCAGCGTCTCGAACAGGTCGTGCTCGTAGGCCAGCGACGCGGCCAGGGCGTCCAGCCGCGCAGGATCAGAGACGCGTGTGCGGTCGATGGATGCTGCCAGTCCCTGCATCTGTTCGACCAGTGCCACGGCTTCGAAGCCCTCGGCGATGGCGGTCTCTACGCCGTCCTTGACCGTCAGATAAATCGACGACAGCACCGAGCTGGAGCCGTCTACAATGTCCCACTCGAAGATCCACATCTGCGGGGTCAGCGACAGCCCCAGGCCGCGCACCTGTTGCTCGGCGAAGGGGCTGATGTAGAGACCCTTGCGCGCCGCTGGCCGGCTCAGGAAGAGCAGCTCTGTTAGCGGCTCGACCACCGCCGGGTCGGGGCCAAAGGTCCGCCGCACCCAACTGCGCGCCAGCTCGGCCGGGTCGGCGTCGGGCTCCCAGGCCGCGCGCGCGGTCACGGAGCTGTTGGCGTCGATGTTTTGCCAGAAGCCGTAGAAGGGGTAGAGCGACATCGGTCCGGCCTGCTGCGGTCCGCCGTTCTGGTT
>JAYRNS010000710.1:0-1657 GCA_041912075.1 Anaerolineae bacterium | reverse complement strand
CGTGACCACAACAGGCCCTTTCCGGTCCCAATCACCACCAGCGATCAGGCTTCATTGCCCAATTGCATCTGCAAGGTGTCGACTTCACCGCGGTATTGGTCACGCTGGGCCTTGACCACATCACCAATCGATATGATGCCGACGAGCTTGCCCTCTTCGATCACCGGGAGGTGGCGAATGCGGCGCTCGGTCATCGTATTGGCGACCGACTGCACGTCCTCGTCGGGGAGCGCCGTGACCAGGTTGGTCGTCATCACCTCGGCAACTTCCAGGTCGAAAACGTTGGCATCGGTCACGGCTTTGCGAATGACGTCGCGCTCGGACAGCAGACCAATCGGCTGGCCGCTCCAGTCGACCACCACCAGCGAGCCAATGTTCTGCTCCACCAGTTGGACGACCGCCTCGCGTACGGTGCGGTCGGGGGGTATGATGGCGACGTGGGACCCTTTGCGGGCCAGGATCGTGTGGACTTTCATCTCAGGTACCTCCTTGGATAATCAAAGCGAAGATTCCGTTTCCTATTCTACCACAGATAGCGCTGGCAATTCCAATTTGCCCGCCGTAGGGGCCATGCGCCATGGCTACCAAAGCGGATCGCATTGTGATATAATGTGACGCAGGCAGGGAGAGGGATTGTGACACGTCTCAGGATCACGCTGTTTGGACCACCGCACATCGAGATCGACGGCCGGGCCATCGACGTCGAGCGCCGCAAAGCCGTCGCCTTGCTGGCCTACCTGGCTGTGACCGGGCAGGCCCACAGCCGCGAAGCACTGGCGACGCTGCTGTGGCCTGACCATGATGCGGCGCGGGCACTGGCCTACCTGCGGCGGACGCTGTGGGAGCTCAACAGCAGCCTGGGTGATGGCTGGCTGGCGACCGACCAGGACCGCATCGCCCTCGTCACCTCCGACGAGATATGGCTGGACGTGACCGAATTCCACCAGAAATTGGCCGCGTGCACCGAGCACGGCCACGCGGCCAACGCCGTATGCCCGGCCTGCCAGGTCCCGCTTGCGGCCGCGGTGACGCTGGCCAGCGGCGATTTCCTGGCTGGCTTCAGCGTGCGCGATAGTGCCGAGTTCGAGGAGTGGCAGTTCTTTCAGATGGAAGGCCAGCGCCTGGCGCTGGCATCGGCGCTGGCGCGGCTGGTCACCTGCTACCAGCAGAGTGGGCAGCCGGCCGCCGCCATCCCCCACGCCCGGCGCTGGCTCAGCCTCGACCCCCTGCACGAGCCGGCACACTGTGCGTTGATGACGCTCTACGCAGCCACCGATCAGCGCTCGGCGGCGCTGCGCCAGTACCAGGAATGCGTGCGCCTGCTCGAAGCCGAGTTGGGGTCTGCGCCGGAACCGGCCACGACGGCGTTGGCCGAACGCATCCGTCTCGGTGACGTGTCACACCCGCCGGCAGCCATATCTGTGCCCGAACCGGCCCTAACCGGCCAGCGCACCAGCCTGCCGGCACCGACGACGTTGTTTATCGGACGGCGCGGCGAGCTGAACGATCTGCAAACGCTGCTGCATGACCCGGCCTGCCGTCTGCTGACCATCCTGGGGCCCGGTGGCACCGGTAAGACCCGCCTGGCGCTGCAGGCTGCTGTCGAACAAGGACATGCCTTTGGGGATGGTGCCTACTTCGTGCCCCTGGCCCCACT
>JAYRNS010000709.1:0-3558 GCA_041912075.1 Anaerolineae bacterium | reverse complement strand
TAGTAATGACCGGCCAGGATCGTACCATCGAACGAGCCGAGCATGAGCTCCAGCGGTAGCTCAACCGGCCAGAGGGCATCGAGCGCCGCCACGGCCTGGGTGTCGGTCCAGGGTGGTTCACCGGGCGCGGGCAGCTGTGCGAACCAGGCCAGGAACCAGCCGGTCAGGTCGCCCACCCAGGTGAGGAGGCCATCGAGCGTCACATCGGTGGTGTATTCGGCCGTGATGCCCAAATCAGTGCCACCGCTGAAGGCCGTGTCAGTGGCCGTGTAGAGCGCGCCCAGGTCGACCGGTACGTTCCAGGCGTTCGAGGCAGCGGGTAGGAGAGTGGTGGCGCGATAGAGGGCATCGACCGTGGCAGCGGTCAGCACGGGTGGCTCGTCGCGCCAGGTCAACGGGTAGAGTGCGTTGTTGCCGGCCAGCAGCGCATCAAGGCGCTGGCCACGGCGCTTGCCGTTGGGCTCGCGTACCCAACCACTGTCATGCGTACGGCGCAGCTGGCGGTGAATCGTTTCCGGTTCTTCAGCCAGGCTGGTCTCCAGTGCTTGCAGCGCGGCCAGGTAGTTGGGCAGCGTTTCCGGGCTGCTGGTACGTGCCACGACCGGACCCTGCGGCCAGTGCTCACCCGGCCGGGACCATTGCTGGCGGCTGGTATCGATGGCGTCGAGGTGGGTTTGCAGCGTCATGATGGGACCCCTCTGTGCTTCTCGATGACAGGTCAGGGAACTGGCACAGTCAGATTGAGCAGATTTTTCCACGTCGTGAACTGGCCGCGCAGTTTGGCATTCCACAAGTCAGGCATGTCAGCCTTATAGACTTCCATGTACTTGCTGAACACCGACGAAAAGGGTGTATTGCTCTCGATGACCAGCACGCCGGCCGGGTTACCAACCACGTCGGCCCTGAATTTGATTTTGTCGAGCAGGTTTCGGGTGATATTGTTGGGGGGTGCAATGCGGGCGATGTCGGCTTCGGAGAGACCCTGGCGCAGGAACATCTGGCGCGCACTGCCGGTGTGTTCTGCCGAGGTGAGGAGGATCGCATCCATTTTTGTCTCAGCGTCCCAGCCGAGCTGCGCAAACTCGTTGCGCCAGCGGTTGCTGCGGAACATGCGCGCCTCGACGATGTGGTTGCTTTCGAATACCTGGGGCAGGATCGCGTCGCGCCGGCCAAGGAGGTGGAAGTAGTCGTTGAAGTCGCCCTCAGCCAGGGCTTCTGAATAGTGGAACGCCAGCACGCGGCGGTTGAAGTCGCGCGCCTCGTCGACGCTCAGGTGATAGGGGCGGACCTGGCCACGCAGTTTTTCCAGCTTGTGCGCAATCGCGCGTGCCAGCTTGTCGCGCTCGCTCATGAACTTCTGCAGTTTGTGTTCGGGTACGTACTTTTCCAGGATGCGCAGCTTTTTCAGGCTCATATTGCGCGTAAAGCGTGGCCCTTTGGCGCTGAGGATCTTCTGGATGACTTCGGCCAGCTCGTCGAGGATCTCCATGGAAGCGCCGCGGGCACTCATTGCGACTGCCTGGGTCGATTCGCCGATACCCTCCGCGGTCGTCGCAGGCACACCCGGATCCGGATCCGGAATCGGTAGACCGCTGACGAACATCACCGCTTTGGCGGCCCGCCCCAGCCCCGATGTGGCAATTTCGACAAGAATCGAGGCAATCAGCGACCCGGCGAGACCGCCAAGGGCTTTGACATCACGTGCGGTATCGGTCAGCCACTGGCGGATGGTCGCCGCGCGGTCGCCCAGCCACTGCAGCAAATTGTGCAGCAGGTCGTTGAGCAGGTCGAGGGCACCGCTCATGAACTGACCGACCATCTCCAGCACACCGCTGACACCTAGCGCCTTGATCTGTTCGGCCACATCCGCGACCGCCTTCATGCCCTTAGCGATGGTGTGGAACGGCTGGCACACCGTGCTGCGCAGGATCGTATCGGGGTCGACCAGCCCGCTGGCACCAATGTCGCTGATGCAGTCCCACGCATCACCCGCCCAGCGTACGATACTCGACGCGGTGTGGGTGATAGTTTCCAGCTGTTTCTTGACGTAGTCATAAATGCCCACGAGGATGGCCTGGCCAAAGTCGAGCGGGGCGTTCCACACGGTCGACCCACACTGCGTAATAAAGCCCTGCCAGTCCTGCGCAGTGATGGCTTTCAGGGCTTCGTCGAACAGTTCACCCAGGGTGCGCTGGGGCGGTGGGGCGGCTGGCACAGCCGCGGGTGGGGTGTCGGCGGTACGCAGCGTGTCGCCGTTGGCCGGCAGGGTGGCAAACACCAGGCTGGTACTGGCGGTGAGGCCGGCGCACAACTGCTGCAAGTTGCGATCGGCGTGTATTTGGCGATGCAGGGGCTGCCGTGTCGTTGCCGGAATCGTCATGGTCAGTTCCTCCGCGGCGATGAAAGGTCAGGGAACGCCAAACGAACACACAGGTGCGCACTGCACACGTGCATATGCGGATGTGCGCCCTACGCGTGCACATCCGTATCATCGATCGAGGGTAGATTCTAGTTTGGGAAGGTGTTCGAATCGGATTTGGTTTACGCAGGCATCACTGAACTGCGTGTGACGAAACGATGTAGCGGCGTTATAACACAGACCTGTGCGCTTGTCAAGCCCCCAATTTCGACCAAATGATAAGAGTTTGAATATCCCGTGGTGCGGTGTTATACTGCGGCAGGGGCCTGTCGCGGCCAATAGTGCGGAAAGCGAACCGGCCTCATCACCAACGAAAGGTGCCAACTCACGTCATGCGTATCCGATATTTACTGATCCTGCCCACGACGCTCGTCACGATCCTGGTCTTCAGCCTGAGCGGGCTCTCCTGGGCCGCGCCCGCCGCCTCTCCCCCCACCCCCGGCACCTGGCAGCTGCAGTGGCGCGGCAACGATGACCTCTCCAGCATCGACGCCGTGGGCAGCCAGCTGGCCTGGGCCGCCGGCAAGAACGGCCAGCTCCTGCGTACCACCAACGGCGGGCAGACCTGGTTCTACCAGCAAGCCACCCCCGCCAGCGACGTCGAAGCGGTCGATTTCAGCGACACCACTACCGGCTGGGCCGCCGGCGCTAACGGCAACATCTGGAAAACCACCAACGGCGGGGTCATCTGGACCGGCCAGACCTCCCCCACCCCCAACCGCCTCCTGGCCCTGGCCTTCACCGATGCCCAGAACGGCTGGGCCGTGGGTAACACCGGCACCATCATCCACACCACCGACGGCGGCACCACCTGGTCGATCCAACCCAGCGGGACCGCCCTCGCTCTCAACGGCCTCTTCGCCCTCGACGCGACCCGCGCCTGGGTCGTTGGCAACGCCGGCACGATCCTCGCCACGACCAACGGCGGCGCCACCTGGTCCCCCCAAACCAGCGGCACCGTCCTCACCCTGCATGACGTTGCGTTCACCTCCCCGCTCAACGGCTGGACCGTGGGCGAAAACGGTGTCCTGCGCACGACCAACGGCGGCGCTGCCTGGTCCCCGCAGCCCATCGGCGAAACGCGCACGTTGTTCGCCATCGCCTTCTCCTCCCCCCAACAGGGCTGGCTGGCCGGCGGT